>DAHXMQ010000266.1 GCA_027371625.1 Candidatus Methanoperedentaceae archaeon
TCTGACGACAGAGTCCTTATGTCCAAGGCATAAAGGTATTTGCGGGGAAAAGTTTTAAATACCGATGCGGTAAACAGTATGTTCATGTTTGACAGCCCTGTTCAAATACTGTTGATTTTAATTGTAGCTCTGTTCTTATTCGGTCCCGACAAAATTTCCGAGATAGCTCATTCCCTTGGCAGGGCCATGGGGGAATTCAAGAAAGCGCAGGTGGAATATGAATATGAGCTAAAACGATTGGATAAACCACTGGACGACAGGGACATAAAAATCCATAATTTAGCGATAGAAATGGGCATAGACGTACAAAACAAGACATCCGAGCAGCTTGTTGAAGAAATACGCTCCAAGATAAAATCGAATGCGAGTTTGCCTGTGAAAGCGATAGGGTAGCATGCTTTCCAGTGCAAAGATTTAAGTTCCAAAGAATAAATAATATATTCATGCTCGATAGCGAGACAATAATACTAGTGATAATAGTAGCCATAATTTTATTCGGCTCAAGCAAGATTCCAGAGCTTGCACGTTCACTCGGCAAGGCAACAGGCGAGTTCAAAAAAGCACAGCGTGAGACAGAGCTCGAATTGAAGGATTTTGAGAAATCTTCCAAGGAAGGCAAATCCCGGGATGAAAAATCCTCGAAGATAAAACAGATGGCTTCTGACCTTGGGATAACGACGGAAGGGAAAAGCGACGAGCAATTGCTCGATGAAATACAGAAAAAAATGCCAAGGGTAGCCTAAAACCCTGTATTTAAATACGGGATTTTTTCGACTTTTCCTTTAACAGGAATTTTAACAAATCCTTGCTTAGACGGGTCTCCCTTCCAAGTCTATCAAGAATCGCAGACTCGGACAAACCTTCGTTTTTGAGTTCATCCATTCTATCGAACACAGCAGGTTTTACCTCGGAATATTCATTGATATCTTTCCTGTGCCCCCACACATCCCCTTCCAGCAATGCTATACCCTGCATATCAAGAAACATTCTTGTAGAGTTCGATATCGTCTTGATATAAGAGCTGGGTACATGTATGGCTTTTACATTGGGGCATGTCTGCACCAGTGCGAAGATGTCTTTGTTCGATGGTCGAAATGCAAGATGAATTATCTTTTCACCTGTTCCAAGGGAATTGATTTCCTCTTTAGAGCTTACTACTCGAATTCTCATATTATTTTACCTCTTTACATAAAAATTAATCAAACGCTCATGAAACCCTATGCAATTTCACCATATAAATAATCTTCGCTTTTTTAATGATATTTGAAACAAGTTAAGGCGTCTCATGCTTTTTAGCCCTGTGTTTTGCGGCAAGATTGGCTATCCGTGCTGCATACGCTCCTGCTACAAAACCCGCATCTATATTTACCACAGCAAGAACGGAACAGGACTGGAGCATGGATAGAAGCGCGGCTTCGCCTTTGCCCCCGGCACCATATCCAGTTGATACAGGAACCCCGATTACAGGTACATCCACCAGTCCTGCCACAATTGCAGGGAGCGTGCCTTCGCGTCCTGCAGCTACCACAATCGCATCCACTCCTGCCTTAACAAGCCGGGTTAATTCAGGAAAAAGCCTGTGAATTCCTGCCACGCCCACATCGTATATAGCGGTAACAGAACATCCCATCTCCTCTGCTATCACCCCTGCTTCCTCCGCAACTGGAATGTCAGCCGTGCCTGCTGAAATAACACCAACCCTGCCGCCTGTTCTTTCGATGGGATCGCCTATAACAGCGATTCTTGCGCGTTCAAACCATCTGATTCCCAACCCAGTTTCTTCTGCCAGTGATTTCAGCGCTTTGTAATTCTCATCGCATGCCCTTGTTATAATAGCTCTCCCTTCATTCTTCAGATGAATGCGTGCGATGGAAATCACTTCATCGCATGTCTTGCAATCAGCCATAACAGCTTCTGGAATACCCACCCTCTTTGCTCGATGAATGTCAACTCTTGCGATATCCGATAACAATTCATAGTTCGTTATCCGAAGCTGTTTTTCCGCATCT
>DAHXMQ010000271.1 GCA_027371625.1 Candidatus Methanoperedentaceae archaeon
AAAATAAATTCAGCTATCTTAACAGGAATGGTGAATTAAGAAATTATGGTTCAAGCGGTGTGTGCTATGAGCTTGAAATCAGCAAAGAGAGCGTGATAAGATTTTTGAGAGAAATTGGATTCCTGTGCAGGCTGCATGAAGAAAAAATAAATAAATTTTCCACAAAAGGATTTTATTCTGACACCTTCCTTGAGCGCATAGAACTTGTTAAAGAAAATGGAAGGGAACCTGTTTACGATCTGACCGAACCGGGAACATTAAGTTTTATTACAAATGGAATCGTGTCGCTTGATTGCGGAGAGCAACCCCTCCTGCCCTACGAATCCTGCAACCTCGGCTCGATAAACCTTGCAAAGATGGTGAAAAATGGCGATGTTGACTGGGAGAAGCTTGAAAAAACCATAAACACTGCGGTGAAGTTCCTTGACAATGTAATAGATGTCAATAAATATCCTCTGCGCGAGATAGAGGAAATCACCAACGTGAACAGGAAGATTGGGCTCGGGGTGATGGGCTTCGCCGATATGCTTGTTCAGCTCGGCATTCCTTACAATTCAGAAGATGCGCTGAAAAAAGGTGAGGAGATAATGAGCTTCATTCAGGAAAAATCCCATGCAGCATCTGAACAATTGGCAGAGGAGCGCGGTGCTTTCCCGAATTTCCCCGTGAGTATCTATAAGGATAAAAAACCTCTCCGGAACTCGACCGTAACAACGGTAGCGCCCACAGGAACGATAAGCATCATCGCAGGATGTTCAAGCGGCATCGAGCCATTGTTTGCGGTCTCTTTCGTGAGGAATGTTATGGAGGGAACAAAACTTCTTGAGGTGAATCCGTATTTTGAGGCTGTGGCAAAGGAGCGGGGCTTTTACAGCGAAGAGCTGATGATGAAAATTGCGAAGCAGGGAACCCTGAGAGGTATAGAAGAGGTTCCTCAAGACATAAAGCGCATTTTTGTCACGGCATTTGATATCGCGCCTGAATGGCATGTGAGGATGCAGGCTGCTTTCCAGAAATACACCGACAATGCGGTCTCGAAAACAATCAATTTCCCGCACGACGTCGATGTCAAGGAGGTCGAGAAGGCTTACATGCTTGCATACGAACTAAAATGCAAGGGAATCACGGTTTACCGTTATGGCAGCAAGGCACTGCAGGTACTGTATCTTGGAGATATAACAGACAGATATGTGTCAGCCGATGCTGAGTATGCAGGTGGGTGCCCGGCGCCGGTGTGCCCGGTGTGATATTCATGGATATTGAAAGAGCAAAAAGATACAGGGATAAGCTAAATCTTATATTGGAAAGAATTGCTGACATCGAGGACTGGACTTCGATTGACATTTCAGATGCTGCATGGGATTTTTCCTGAATGAAGCTCATTATCTCCTCACCTTTTTTCAGCGCATCT
>DAHXMQ010000284.1 GCA_027371625.1 Candidatus Methanoperedentaceae archaeon
TTCATTCTGTTTCTACAATGAAACCAGTTGATATAAATCAACAAGAAATTTTAGAAGAAATATTGTTGAGCAAAGATGAATTTTTTCCAGATTGGACGGGCGTTAGATATTGGTTCGGAGTTCATAATTTTATATTGTCGAATTTAATATAGTTTTATTCCTGTAAGAACTTAAAGAACCTGTAAGCGGGGTGAAAATAATCGGAAAGAGAGTAATCATTGAGCCGCCCCCCCATTGCTTCCATTCGAAAGGGGCGTTACAATGATTACTAACTTGCTTTTTCGTGGCTCAATAACCCATTTCAATTTGTCTCCTTTTTTTAATCTGAATTGTCTCGCTATTCCTGCAGGAACAGTCGTTTTTAATGATTCACTTTTACTTGTGGCTTTGCTGAGAATTGTTGTCTCCGCATCCATATTATACATTAACTAATAGGTATAATAATATATAAACTTATCTACCTAAAAATTCACAAAATATTAGGTAAATTAGTCAACAGGCAACGCAAAGTACCCATACCACAAATTATATATGGCAGTAATACTTTATGGGTGTAAATAATACTCCCAGTAATAATATGGTGATAAAACAATGCTTGGCGGATTCAGTGAAGAGCAGATAAGAAGATACTCGCGCCACATCATTTTACCCGAGGTCGGCGGAAAAGGACAGAAGAAATTACTCTCCTCAAAAGTATTGTGCATAGGCGCAGGTGGCTTGGGCGCGCCCATAATCGAATACCTCGCAGCGGCAGGCGTGGGAACCCTTGGCATAATCGACGACGATACCGTTGACCTGAGCAACCTCCAGCGCCAGGTCATACACGGCGGTAATGTTGGAAAGCCCAAAGCCGAATCCGCAAAGCAGTTCGTCAACAACCTCAACCCCGATATCGAGGTGAAAACGTATATCGAGAGGCTGAATGCCAATAACGTGATCGACATTTTCAAAGAATACGATATCGTTGTTGACGGCTCTGATAACTTCGCTACGAGATACCTTGTGAACGATGCCTGCGTGCTCACCGACAAACCTCTTTCCCACGGCAGCATATACAGGTTCGAAGGGCAGGTCACAACTATATTGCCGCACAAGGGACCCTGCTACAGATGCCTGTTCGAACATGCGCCTCCCCCGGGCATGGTGCCGAGCTGCCAGGAAGCAGGGGTGCTTGGGGTTCTTCCGGGCATAATCGGGGTAATCCAGGCAACCGAGGTGGTGAAATACTTACTCGGGATTGGAGAGTTGCTTGTGGGGCGGCTTATTTACTATGATGCGCTCAACATGACCTTCGATGAGATAAAGATGCGGTGGAACAAACAATGCCCTGTATGCGGGGAGGAACCGAAGATAACCTCAATACAGGAAGAGATATATGGAGATGTATGCAGGATATGAGCAGGATAACAGAGCTTGATTTGAGGGGCGAGGTGTGCCCCTATACCTTTGTAAAGACAAAACTCAAACTCGAGGAGCTTGAAAGCGGCGAGGAACTGAAAGTAATCCTAGACCATGCCCCGGCTGTTGAGAACGTGCCAAGAAGCCTGAAAAACGAAGGGCACAAGATACTCGGGATCGAGCAGAAAGGCGACAATCTCTGGAATGTAAGGATACGCAAGGCATGAAACTCGGGATACTGCTGACCACAAGTCCTGAGAATGAGAATACCAATACGGTTATTGCGATAAGCAGGGCTGCAAAGGAAGCGGGTCACGAGGTATCTGTTTTTTTGATGTACGACAGCGTGTATAACGCATATAAGAAAGAGTTTGCAGAGCTGATAGACAAAGGCGTGAGCATCGCTGTATGTGCGCTCAATGTCGAGCAGCGGAAGATGAGCAGGGTTCCAGGAATATTGTTCGGGAGCCAGTACGACAATGCATGCATTGCGAGCAATGTTGACAGGTTTATTTCCTTCGGCTGATTATGAAAAAGATAACCGTGATCGTGAGAAATCTCCCCTTGAATACACGGAAGAATGCCGAGGCGCTGCGGATGAGCGTGGGATTGACGCTGCGCGAAGATAAGGTTACGGTTATTTTCATGGACGACGGCGTTTATACTGCCACGCATATAAAGCCTGAGTTGCTGAATTTTACGCCGATGGATAAGGCGTTTGAAGCGCTTTCCATGCTGAAATGCCCTCTTTTTGCGGATAAACCTTCGATGCAAAAGAGGGGAATAAATAAACTTATTGAAAATGTAAAACCCGCAGAGCGAGAAGAGATCGTGAGAACAATAACAGAATCAGACATTGCGATACCATTCTAATTATGAAAATACTTCATATCATCCGGAACCCGAATGATGCCACCCCGCTTGAGATAGCAAAGGCGCAGAGCAAAGAGCACGAGGTGGCGGTACTTCTGCTGCATGACGCAGTGTATGCAAAACCTGATTTAACCTCGTATGCATGCGCGAAGGATGCGGAAGCGCGTGGAGTTAAGGAACAGGAATGTGTTGATTATGACAGGATTGTTGAGATGCTGTTTGAGTATGATAAGGTGGTGTCGTGGTAATTACGCCCTTCCGTACTCGTCCTCAAACCTGACAATGTCGTCCTCACCAACGTATTCACCAAGCTGCACTTCTATAATTTCAAGCGGGAATGCTCCTGCGTTTGTGAGCCTGTGCTTTGTTTTTGGTTTGATAAATGTGCTTTCGCCTTCGTTTAAAGAATATTCTTCCTCATCCACATGCACAAGCGCCATCCCTTTTACCACTACCCAGTGTTCGCTCCTGTGGTTGTGCAACTGAAGGCTGAGTTTTCTTCCGGGCATGACCCTTATATTTTTTATCTTGTGAGTTTTTGAATATTCAAGCACGGTATAAGAACCCCATGGTCTATAGACGGTCTGGTGGAAAAGCGCCCTTTCGTCCTTCTTTTCTTTTAGTAAAGCCACAACATCCTTAACCTTCTGACAGCTTTTCCTCGGGCACACGAGCAGCGCATCGGGCGTATCGACAACCACGATATCATTGACATCTATGAGCGATACTGCCTTGTCTTGTTTTGAATAAATCAGGTTTCCGGCGGAATTCACCGAGATATCGTCACAATTATACACTGCGTTTCCAAGCCTGTTCTTCAAGGTTTCTGCATAGAGTGAATCGAAATCCCCAAGGTCGCTCCATTTGTATCCCAACCTGACAACAGCAACTCTTTCAGATTTTTCCAGTATGCCGTAGTCGATGGAAATGGAAGGTAACTCTTGATATATTTGCCGTATATCATCGCTGGATTCGAATGCCGAGAAGATACCCTGAGCATGCGTTTTAAGCTCCTCGAAAAATACCTGAGTGGAGAACACGAACATGCCGCTGTTCCAGAGACATCCTTCTTCAAGATACCTGATTGCTTCATTGAGTTTCGGCTTCTCCCGGAACTCGATGACCCTGAAGCCATTGCCTTCTTTCTCGCCCGGTTTTATGTATCCATAGCCTGTATGCGGCGACGTAGGCGCAATTCCGAAAGTCACAAGTTTTTCATTTGCCAATTCTTCAGCAACTGAAATCGTATTCATGGCTTCGATATCGAGCATGTGGTCTGAGGGGAATATACCGACTGTGCAATGACCGAACCGCTTCTCTATCTCCCGCATTCCCAAACATGTAGCAGGCAGCGTATTCTTTCCAAGGGGTTCGATGAGAATGTTTTCCTTTGGTATGTTAATCCCAAGTTCCTCGGTCTGTCCTGTCACAAAGAATTTCTGGGCTTCGGATTGGGAAAAGGCATTTTTCAAGATGTTGGATAAAGAGATTACTAAAGTTGCAAAAGGGATACAAGAGTATCAAAATCTCCATCCACAGGATACAAAAGCTGTAATACGTTCAGGGGTGAACACAATGAAAGAA
>DAHXMQ010000303.1 GCA_027371625.1 Candidatus Methanoperedentaceae archaeon
CAATTCAAAACTTGTATCGAAGAAAACAGTCTTTATCGTCGGCGTGGATGATATCCCGATGGCGCTTTCATACGAGAATGCAATAACAGTGCAGAAAGTTGGGCATGCGACATCGGCGCTTTTTGAACTCGTAGAATGCGATTCATTCGGTATCAGGGGTCCCTTCGGTAACGGGTTTGAGATAAAAAAAGGGCATATCCTGTTGATCGCAGGCGGGGTGGGAGCAGCGCCATTGGCACCGCTTGCTGAAAAAGCAGCCTCGGCAGGAATTAAGGTAACAACGCTGCTCGGCGCAAAGACAAAGGATGAATTGTTGTTCAGGAAGCGTTTTGAGGCAGTTGGAGAAGTGTGTATAGCAACGGATGACGGCTCGGAAGGGGAATGCGGTTTTGTAACAGGACTTTTGGATGGAAAAGAAAACTATAGCCAGATATACTGCTGCGGTCCCGAGGTTATGATGAAAAAGGTTCTCGATAAGGTTTCTCCTCCGAAGGCACAGTTCAGCCTCCATCGCTATATCAAATGCGGCATCGGGATATGCGGCGCCTGCTGCATCGATGGGCTGCGCGTGTGCAAGGACGGGCCTGTGTTTTCAGGGGCTGTTCTGAAGAAGACCGAGTTCGGGGTTTATAAGAGGAATGAGTGTGGGCAGAGAGTGAAAGTGTAAGGCTGGGATGGGTGGAGTTAAGGATTTAAACTAACCTAATTATGATAGGATTGAGCTAAATGAACGACGAAATAGAATCACTCCCGCCGGAACAGGATGCCTGCGAGACAAAAACGCCCCGCAACCACCAGTTGATGTTCAGGACGCTTGAGAACCCGCTGCGGAGGAAGATTGTCAAATCCATCGGAGCGTTCGGGAAAACCAGGAAGGAGATAATGAAAGAGCTTGGCATTTCCGAATCGCAGTTGAAATTCCAGCTTGATTACCTTGTGAAAGAGTGCTATGCAGAGGTGGATGGGGAAAATATCAGGCTCAACTCAAAAGGGCTGGATGAGCTGCTGGCGAATATAAAATAATCAATTTATCTTCTTCACAAGCGGTATCTCATCGCACTCTGGAAACTTTGGGCATTTGATGCACATGCTCCATATCTTATGCGGCAGCGTGCTCTTCTTCACCCTCACAAATCCCTGCTTCTCAAAGAATTCAGGAACATACGTAAGCGTGATGAGCTTGTTCAATCCAAGCATGCGCGCTTCATCCTCACAGGCTTTGAGTATCTGCGAGCCTATCCCCTGCCTCACCTTTTCAGGCTCTACGGCAAGGGAAAGGATTTCACCGTAATCTTCCCATGTTATATGAAGTGCGCCGCAGCCCACCATTTTATCGTCCTCTATAACCACGTAAAAATCCCTCAGGTTTTCATAGAGCTCGCTGAGCGAGCGTGGAAGCATTATGTGCTTATCCGCATAATTGTTGACAAGCTTCCACATCTTTTCAACGTCCTTGATTGTGGCTTTTCTTAACACATGGTTTTCCAGAAATCTGCGTTTATCTGCGTTAAAGTTCATGTCCGTTTTTTAAGTTTTGTAACAAGGGAATCCACCTGTTCTACCGCCGTACCTATATAATTATCTGGATTCATTATCCTCTGAATCTCACTTTCGGTCATATATCTTGAAACAGTCTCATTTTTAATCAGAGCATCCTTCATATGAATTCCGCTCTCACGTGCAGACATGGCGCACTGGCGCACTATTTCATGCGCCTCCTGCCTCCCTACCCCTTTTTTGCTGAGTTCGATCATCACAGCTTCGCCCATGTTCAAGCCGTTGAGAATATTCAGGTTTTTCCTTATGTTCTCAGGATAAAAGCGCAAATTCTGCAAAATGCCTTGGGAAAGTCTTATTATATGGTCTGTGAGTACGCAGCTTTCAGGGAATACCACACGCTCGCACGAGGAATTGGTCAGATCACGTTCATCCCAGAGGGTATTGTTCAGGAGCGCAGGCTCGACCATTGCCCTTATTATTCGTGCAAGCCCGCACACCTGCTCGGATTTTATGGGGTTGCGCTTGTGCGGCATGGTGGAGGAACCCACCTGTTTCTTGCCAAAGCTCTCCTCAACTTCAGCGATTTCGCTTCTTGCGAGGCTTCGTATCTCGATGCAGAGCTTGTCGAGCGTGGTGGCGATATTCGCCATCCACATCACGAACTCTGCATGCCTATCTCTTTGAATAATCTGGTTTGAAACATCCGCTGCTTCAATTCCAAGGAACTCCATCGTTTTTTTCTGAATCTCGATACCATTCTTGCCGAAAGCAGCCTGCGTGCCTACTGCACCGCTCATCTTTCCAGCAGTGGCGCGGGGGGTTAACTGATCCAATCGTTCAATATGCCTGTCGATCTCCGATGCCCATATAGCAAAGCGCAAGCCGTATGTTGTTGGAACACCTATCTGACCATGGGTTCTGCCTGCACAGACTGTTTTCTTATGAAACAGAACCATGTCAAGGAGTACATTTCTCAGTTTGGCTGTCTCTTTCCTTAAGATCGAAATGGCATCCTTTACCTGAAGCGCGGAAGCTGTATCCAGAATGTCATTGGAAGTGGCGCCGAAATGAACCCATTTCCCAGCATCCCCTGACTGCTCTGCCAGTGCAAGAACCACTGCCATCACATCATGGCGGATTTCATCCTCGATCTCCTTTACCCTCGCGAGTTTTACTTTACTGGTTCCTAAAGAGATTTTCGCATCA
>DAHXMQ010000317.1 GCA_027371625.1 Candidatus Methanoperedentaceae archaeon
TTTTTTATTTTCATTTTTTACTGCCAATATAGTATTGATTAGTTTCACCCCGCTTGCGTCAGATATAATATTCCGAAATTCTTCTTTGGTATCAGGAGTAATGAAATTATGGAATTGAATATTGAAAGAATAGATGTCGAAAGAGATTGTAAATATATGCCGAATATCATGGAATGCCCTGAATTCGTAATTAGAGAAGCGGCTGGTCTGGATTATGCCTGTACAATAATGCTGCTTCGAAACATTGGAGAAAGGAAAGATACCACATCGCTTGAGAGAGAAGCTCTTTCTACTGCTATCAGACTTCTCAAGCGCAGTATCGACAATAAACAACAGTAGAAGACGTAACATCTGATTCACAGGTATCTTTGAAATAAAACCCCCATCTTAAAAATAAGTATTATATCCCTCCTTTAACAATCCTGCTATGTGATTCCATGAAACCAGTAGAAAAAGCTGAAGGCATTGGCGGGATGCTCACCGCTTTCAGGAAGCTTGTGCGCGGCAGTAAAAAAATCACCTTTATCGGCTGCCCTGGCTGGTGTAACCCGTTTGCTGAACTTTTGGGGTATGTTTTGCGCGATGCCGGAAAGGAGATGGTCTTTATACCAAATCTGAGGAAGGATATGGCAGCAAAGGTCGAAATGACAGCTTATGGGATGCAGCTTGGAGAAAAAGCAGACCCGCATTCTGATACAATCGTGCTCCTCGGCGGTCTTGCCATGCCGAAAATGGAAGTGGATGTCGATGGATTGAATACATTGATCGATGAAATCACCGATGGACATGCCGGGAGGCAAATATTTGGAGTCTGCGTCGGAGGGGTTTTCCAGAAAGCAGGCTGGGATAAATTGATCGATTTTGATTATCTTGTGGATGCGGACATGGGAGTTACGATATACGGCTTCAAGTGATATAATGGAATGGGAGCAGGACGCTGCCAAAGAACTTGAGAGAGTACCCGAACATGTACGCAGTATGGCGAAGATGGGGATTGAGACCTCTGCTGCAAAAAAAGGAAAGACCATCGTAACAATCGATGATGTGAAAGAAGCCGAAAGGCAATTCATGGCTTTGATGGTAAAGGACGAAAAAACCACGAAGATTGCGGTTGTAAGATGCGATATCGTAAGTGAGGTCTGCCCAGGCGTGGCATGCTTTAAAGCATTCAATAAAAGAAAGGTACATTTCAGCGAATACGGAGAAGCCGAAATCATAGGTTTTTTTACCTGTGGAGGCTGTCCTGGCAGAAGGGTTCACAGGCTTGTGGAAAGCCTTTTGAAGCACGGGTTGGATGTGATTCATTTAAGTTCGTGCATGCTTATGGAAAGAGGTTATCCAAGATGCCCGCACATAGATGAGATAAAGCAGAACATTCTTAAAAAAGGTGTGAAAGTCGTGGAAGGTACCCACCATTGAGGACAGAACTTTTAAGTTCGTAAAAGACAGTCAGATATAAGGGTAAGAAAGCTTTATTAATGTTCGTTAATATACGAATAAAGAGGAAATATGACAATAACCAAGGAAATGACAATAGAAGAGGTAGTGGAGCAGTATCCTGAGACCATGATGGTGTTTATGAGGCACGGCTTGCATTGCGTCGGGTGTCATGTATCAGCCTTTGAAAGCATAGAAGAAGGCGCACTGGCGCATGGTATAAATGTGGATGCGCTGGTCTCAGACCTGAATAAGGTTGTAGCAATGAGAAAATCCTAATCCCCAACAACTCTTGTACCTGCCTTTCCCTCCAGAGCTTGAAGTGCTTTTTCAAGACTTGAAATAA
>DAHXMQ010000333.1 GCA_027371625.1 Candidatus Methanoperedentaceae archaeon
AAAGCAAAAAATAAGCAACATACAAGCAATTTTATCTGAAGAATCGCATATCCCACTTCCAGAGAACTCGGTGGACGGTTTGCTTATGGGCAATGTATTTCACGAGCTTGAGGATAGAGATTCGATACTTAACGAAGTAAAGCGTATTCTCTTGGCAGAGGGAAAACTGGTTATAGTGGACTGGTTGAAAATTGAAATGGACTTCGGGCCGCCTGTCGAGGAGCGATTGACAGCGGAGGAAGTGATTTCTATTTGCAGAGATAACGGCTTTGAGGTTCGAGAACAATTGGATGCAGGGCGTTATAATTACCTGTTGATTTTCGGGAAAAAAGAGAGGATGTCTGTGGCTTGAAGAGATGCCTCAGACAGGTATTTTCGAGGCGAGAGGAAGCAGTAAAGCGATATTGATATTTGATAAGGAAACGGCGGAGGGCAGGAAACAGAGGCACAGGCAGCCATTATGACGTTAACTTTTTCATCCGCTTCCGTATCTCCTGCGCCGCAATCTCTGGCTCCTTTTTCTCCCAGATGCGCCTTACCTGTTTGTTGCCCATGAGGAAAGATATTTTTGCAATCCTTTCATCCACCAATTTCCTGAACTCGTGATTAACATCAGGTCTAAGAATCGGAGGCTCAAGCTTCCTTTCTTCTTTCCCCACACTCAACGTACGAGAAACATCAGGGCGGAACCTGTCCTGCGCTGTAAGGCATACTATTGCTTTCCTCCAGTCCTGCGCCCAAGGTGTATCCTCTATCGCTGTATGCCTCGTTTTCATCCTTTTCACCCCAATAGCCTTCACATGGCACGCTTTCTCGCATGCTCCGCAGTAGGTGCAGAAATCCCGGACAACATCTATTTTCCTATCATTGGGGATAATCCAGGCTTTCGAGGGGCAGACATTGAAGCATCCGTGGCAGCCCACAGGGTCGCAGCCTGTAAGCTTTGCCGGCACAAGCTCAATTTCGCCTTCAAATGGCTTTGTAACCTCGGCGGCATCGTATGGGCAGACCGCTTCGCACCAGCCGCATCGAGTACATTTGCTGTCATCTACCTTGATATTTCCTTTAATTTTTGGGGCGACTTTTTTTACTTCTTCCACGTCAAAATCTCCCTTTACCTTTATGGCATCCTCTGGGCAGAAAGGAACGCAGATGCCGCAGTAGTCGCACTTTGTTTTATCAATCAGCAGGTTCTCAAAAGGCATAAGGTTGTCTGCTTTTGCTTTTTTCTCAACGAGCACGAACGCAGGGCAGAGCTCGGCGCATGCTCCGCATAAGGTGCATTTCTCCATGTCCAATGTGATTTCACCTGTTTTACCTTCCTTAAAGGGCATCAGAGTCTCCTTTTTCGGGAAGGTGAACTCGACGCTGATAGCTTCCTCAGGGCATGATTTTTTACATATAAGGCATGGCATGCATTTGTCATTGAAGACTACGCCTGAATCAAGATGCGGAAACTCAG
>DAHXMQ010000364.1 GCA_027371625.1 Candidatus Methanoperedentaceae archaeon
CGATGCCCAGCGCCCGCATCATGGTGACGAAATTAATCCTGCCTGATATGCTTGGGAAAGAAACTTCAAGAATGGATTTTCGGCTTCGCTCAACGACAACCAAAGCCCGATAGCCCCTGCGCTGGGAGAATACTTTTGCCACTTCTATGTTCTCGCCATAGCGCTCCTCCAGTTCAACCAGGATTTTATTGGGGGCAAGGTCTTCAAGCGTTGTTATTACGCGTTCAGTTCCGTTCACTATGAAATATCCTCCCGGGTCCTGTGGGTCCTCTCCAAGCTCGATCATCTCCTTCCTGCTTAACCCCACAAGGTTGCACGCTTTTGACCATATCATAATGGGCAAAAGTCCGATTTCTGCCTCCTTTTCCTCTTTTTCGCCCTCCGGGCTGACGATTGCCATGCTGAGATAGAGCGGCGCTGCGTATGTTATATTCCTCAACCTTGCCTCTGTCGGATAGAGCTTATCCACAGCACCATCGGCTTCACGGACGACAGGGTAACCCGCGCGAATTTTCTTGAGTTTCACGTATGTGCCTTCGATGTCGGTTTCAATAATCCTCTGTTCATCAATAACCTTCTGAAGACCGTGTTCAAGGAAATCATTGAAAGAATCCACATGGTGGCGCACTATTTTATCGCTTGTAAAATACGCCTTTGATAGCACACTTCTGTCTAACATTTAAACCTCACGCAATAACATAGCGATAGAAAAAGGCTTTGCCTGCCGTCGGGCTTTGTCGTGTAATCCGAATTACGTCCCCCACCTTAGCCTTGATTGCAATGGCAGCAGGGTCTGATACGCGAATCTTGGGTAGCTGTTCCTTTTCTATGGTATATTCTGATAGTATTTTTTTAACTTCGTCCTCGTCTAATATTTCATGGTTTGGTATCATTTTATGTTCTAAGGGCTTAAACTCCCTTCCGGTATGCTCCTTCTCCTTCATGCAACCTCCCAGTTTGATGAATCCAATGTTCTCCATTCTTTTTTGACGGATTCATCAAAGACAAAACGGGCTCGGGGGGATTTGAACCCTCGACCATCGGGTTTCCTCTCTCGTGAATAAAAGCCCGGTGCTCTGCCTGACTGAGCTACGAGCCCGCACATATTCTCCACTACGTTTAAACACATGCTACCGATTATACAAAAATATTCATGAAACTTGAGCAATGCTGTTAAAACCTCGTGGACGTGCGCCCCTTGAACTACCTTATTAAGCTTAAATCTTTCCTTGCGCATCAAAAAACCTGAGCTTGACATCGCCGGTTATTCCGCATTCCTTTGCATACCTAAAATAAAGTTTCAAGCTCTCCACGCTCTCATCATCAAAATCATAATCCAGTGTGTGCAGGTAGTCGCGCATGAAGGAACAATCGATTTTTTTCTGCCGTGCTATGAAAGCTGCAATCTCGCTGACATTTTTATAAGCATAATCCTTTGACCGAAGGAGAGTATCCAGAACATATCTTACCTTATCAGGATGCTCTTTTGCAAATTCTTCCCTGGCAACCCACAATGCGTACACCATTTTTTTGCCTGTCATTTTCTTCCATTCATTTCCGAGGTCTGCTATGATGCTGTATTTCCCTATGGCATGAATGGCGCTGTCGCCTATGAGGAGGGCGGCATCCCCGTGCTTTAACATCCTGTCTATATCGGTTCCTTTGCACTGGTTGATATTAACATTCACGCCTTTTAGCCGCAATATGATCTTTATCAGCGTAGCCGAACTTGCTGTTGTCTCAGGAATGCAAAGCGTTTTTCCATCAAGCTCAGAGAAGTCTAATTTTCCGTTCGAGCATATCAGCACGCTTTTGGTGAAATCATTGGAAGTAATGGAAAGCCCTGGTAATATGAGAAGGTCATTTCTTTTCCCATACATGATTGAAGAAATCGGGCTGATATCAAGTTCGTTATCAAACAGCATGCGTGCCAGTTCAACAGGATGCGCCTGCGTAATCTCGATGTCATGCGCTTCCATCCTGCCGTGTTCTATGGCGTAATAAGGGAAATCACAGTTGGCGAAAGCGATTTTGCCGAGACGTATCATATTTATCAGATATGGAACAGGTGTATATAAATTTTGGTTTATGGACGGGAAATTTTTTTAGTCCTACCCTTCATAACATTTTCGTATTTTTATTGCATTGGTTGTAAAATGTACAGCTTGTCAGTCTGCAAAATGTGACCATCAGGCACAATTTCTCACAGTAGAATCTCTGCATTGGGGGGGAAATTGGAATCTGTGGAGATACTCTCCTCTTCGAACCAAATGAATAACCAAACATCTTCCTCATTAATTCTCCTACCGCAAGGTATATATACTTTATGATTATAATGATAATGATAAGAGGAGCACTGGGTAGCCGTAGAACACGTATTCAAAAAAAGGATAGATATGGAAGAAGTAGTATTATGGATGAAAAGCTGTCCGTTAGGGTATAGACTGGTAGCCAACAGAATCATGATGTGCTGCAGGAACGACTTTATCCTGCAAAACGACAGGGACTTTACCTGGAGAGAATATACCAACATTCTCTTTTCGAGCAATTCCGCAGGAATTGTAAGATAAGCAAAAGTGATCGCCTTGGATGTCTGTTTGCCGGGTGCTGCAGAGTTGCTATTCCCTGTATGAAAATTCCTGCAATAACAATTAATACTGTTCCCATCGTTTAAGCACTAATGAAAGAAGCCATAAGGCAGACCGAAGACGGTGTTATCCTCGACCTTGAAATCTCAGCCGGTGCAAAAGAGACCAAAGTTAATGGCTATAATCCGTGGCGCAAAAGGATTGAAATAAGGCTCTCACAGAGGGCGGAAAAGGGGAAAGCCAATGCTGAGCTTATATCGTTCTTATCAGGTTTATTAAGTGTTAACTCCAGGAATATACGGATAACCGCAGGTTTGACCAACAGTAAAAAATCGGTTAAGATTATGGATGCAAAAGCAACAGACATCCTGAAAGTTTTAGATCAAAAATGAACATCTCCACCCTTGAAGATATAGAACGTCTTGAAAGACTCGAGATGGTTATTTCGGAACTTCAAACACTTGCAGAAAGCGGGGCTATAAGGACATTAACATCTTTCACCTGTGAAAATATCTCCCACTTTTCCACTCTCACCTG
>DAHXMQ010000375.1 GCA_027371625.1 Candidatus Methanoperedentaceae archaeon
CCTCATCATATTCTTTTTTCACGTTATATGGAGGAGAAGTTACCATTAGATGAACACTGTAATCGGGAATCTCATCCATTATTTCGCTTGACTTACAATAGATTTTATCAAGATTTTCCGCTGGTATTGGATTTTCAATAAATTTGACAAAACTAGGAGGCTTTCTATCAGCATACAATTTGCTGTCATAAAATATTGAAGAATCATGATTGATCCTTCCGGGAGTTCCGAAAGAACTTGTTTTTGTTCCGTTACGTCTGTATATCGAATCCGCCATATTAATTTTACTCGTTTATAAGTTTCAAAAAAACTTCGCCCTTTTTCTCGTACGTTTCTTCTTTGTTTGCAAGCTCGATAATCTGACCGAGCTCTTTTCTACTTTTCATACTGGAAAAGAAATTTCTCTCCTCAGATAGGAGGTGTTCAATAGAATGTCGCAATTCTTCAAAATTATCAAACCGATAATAACCTTGTTTATCAGTTTTTTTGATATTTTCACCATTATTATCCAACGGATGTGGATTTACAGACCAAAAGCCTTGAACAATTCCAGCAACTTTCAGGTGGTCAACTTTGGAATAATAGCTATTGGTAATGGGCGTATTACCCATAACAATAATTGGTATTTTTGATGCCTTGAAACTTGAAACCCTTATGTTGATGCTTTTCCCAATTGCCTTTAACATCGAATCTGATCGCAATAACCCTGGATTTCCCTGATGTGTTTTATAATCACCAATGCATGTTAAACTCACTCCTGACTTGTCTTTTCTAAACTCCCAATTCCAGACTATCGACATTTTCACTTCAATTATTGCTAAAATATCCTCTGGCTTCTGATTTATAGTCTTTTTCTTAGAAATAACAACATCAGCAGGAGACATATTAGATAATGCTATTTCTTCACAAATGGCACCTTGAACAGCAAATAGCCCTTTATCATTTATAACTTTTTGAATTAAATCAGTTGTCCACTTCTCTGTGAAATTTCCGATTAAAGAATTTCTACTTTGAAGTGTACTTTTTTCACCAGGATAACCTTTTGGCCAGTATGCTACATATTTATCGTTATCAGTGACGTAAAACAACTGTTCTGGCGTAGCAAATCCCATCGATTCGGTGAAGAATTTTTTTTCAACATCTTTATTCCAGAGATTTTCCATCGATATTTTTACTCCTCTCAGTGTTATATAGCATCTCTTAATATAATATTAACCTAAATGGAGCAAATAAAAAACGCTGATATGTAACGTTTCTTATTTTCAGTGCACAATCTTGGCAATGTCCATCTCAAGAATGTCCTCTGCACCGAGGCTCTTGAGTCTCGGGATGAGTATATTTATCTCTCTCTTGCTTACCACGGTTTCCACGGCATAATAATCCGATTTGTAGAGCTTCGACACCGTGGGCGTTTTCATTGCAGGAAGAGCGTTCACAACGCCGTCCAGTTTGTCCTCGCGCACGTTCATCACTATAAAAACCCTGCCTCTCGCTTCAAGCACAGCCTGCAGGAGTATCCTTATCTCCTCGATTTCCTTCCGCTTCGTGGCATCTTTCCAGCTTTTTTTGTTCGCCATGAGTTTTGTGTTGGATTCAAGTATGGTATCCACGATCTTCAATCCATTTTTCCGGAGAGTGGAGCCTGTCTCTGTAAGGTCAACGATCACGTCAACAAGTTCAGGAACTTTCGCCTCAGTCGCTCCGTAGGAGTAGCGTATATCCACGGGGATTCCAAGCTTATCAAAAAATCGCTTTGTGAGTTTGGGATACTCTGTCGAGACCCTGCTTCCCGGTTTAATGTCTGCTGCACTCTTTATTTCCTTATCAATGGGAACAGCAACAACTATTTTCACTATCCCCTCTCCAAGTTTGCTGTAGAACATATCCGCAACCTCGACTACATCGGCATCAGACTCCATTACCCAGTCCTTGCCTGAGATACCAAGGTCAAAGTAGCCCTCCTCAACGTATTTGGGTATTTCCTGCGGTCTCAGTATCTTGACCTTCCTTATCCTCGGGTCCTTTACTGTCGGATTATACTCGCGGTCGGTTTTTCTTATTTCAAGGTCTGCCTGCATGAACAGGAGCAGCGTCTGCTCCTCGAGGCTGCCTTTCGGGAGAGCGATGTCTATCATAATAGCCTTAACATGAATTTAGCAATTAAAAGCTTTGCTGCCCCCTTATCGCTCTTCTCGCTTTTTTCGGTTTGTTAAAAACCACTTCAAGAATTCCATCCTTATATGTTGCTTTAAACGTTTTGTTAACTCTTGCAGGCAGTTCAATTCTTTCATCGATGGCATTATCACCACTGAGAGCGGTAATTTCAAGAACTTTTCCTGAACCTGTAAGTTTAATGGTCTCCATTTCGATATTTACAGGCTTATCCTCAGGCAGGTTCATCTCATCTATCATACCATCGATAGCTTCCTCCAAGAGTCTGCGGAATTCATCGAATTCATTTCGTTTTCTCATAGTTTTTTCCTTTATCTTTCGCTTTTGAAAAATTCAATATGGCTTCATAATCTTTTGCTTCCCACGGGGTTGGTCTCACTGTACTGAAAGCTTCATCAAAATGCTCGTTTCCAATTCTGATTTTGAGCACTTTTTTCTTTGCATCTTCTCTTTCCATTCCGGGTTTTATGGCTTCCCGCAGGGCAATTATCGAGGCTTCGCGGCAAACCGCCTCGATATCCGCACCCACATAACCTTCAGCCCTCTCCGAAAGCTTTCTCAAATCCACTTCAGGCGATAAGGGTTTTCCTTTCAGATGGATGCCGAATATCATATCTCTCTCTTTCAAATCAGGGGGTCTTATGAAAATAAAACGGTCAAACCTGCCCGGACGTAGCAGAGCCGGGTCAACCATATCAGGTCTGTTCGTCGCTGCCACAACCACCACATTCTTCAGCTCCTCAAGCCCATCAAGCTCTGTGAGTATCTGGCTCACCACTCTCTCGGTCACGCCCGTATCAAATGCCACTCCTCGTATCGGGACGATGGAATCTATCTCATCGAAAAAGATGATAGTAGGGGCAGCCTGCCTTGCCTTCCTGAACGTTTCCCTGATTGCGCGCTCGGATTCTCCAACGTATTTACTCAGAAGCTCAGGTCCCTTGATGCTTATGAAATTTGCCTGGCTCTCTGTGGCTATTGCTTTTGCAAGCATTGTCTTCCCGGTACCGGGTGGCCCGAAAAGCAGCACTCCCTTCGGCGGTCTTGTGTTGATTGCTTCGAATGCTTCGGGATATTTAAGAGGCCATTCAACCGCCTCGATGAGTTCCTGCTTTACTGATTCAAGTCCCCCGATGTCTTCCCATTTCACTGCAGGCACTTCAACGAACACCTCACGCAATGCTGATGGCTCGATATTGCGAAGGGCATTATGGAAATCCCCTTTTGTGACAGTGATTTTCTCCATAATCTCGGGTGGAATCTCCTCTTCGATATTGATTTTGGGCAGGATACTGCGAATTGCGTGCATGGCGGCTTCCTTGCAGAGCGAGGATATATCAGCACCCACAAAACCGTGTGTTATCTCAGCGATTTCTCGCATCCCCTTTTCCTCTGACATATCCTCAGCCAGAGGCATTCCTCTTGTGTGTATCTGGAGTATCTCAAGCCTGCCTATGCGATCCGGTATTCCGATTTCTATCTCTCGGTCAAACCTTCCACCCCTGCGAAGAGCGAGGTCTATTGCATTGGGTCTGTTCGTGGCTGCAATTACGATAACCTGCCCGCGCTTTTTGAGACCATCCATGAGCGATAGAAGCTGTGCCACCACTCTTCTTTCCACCTCAGCCGTGACCTCCTCCCTCTTCGGGGCAATGCTGTCTATCTCGTCTATGAAAATAATAGTGGGAGCCGTCTTTTCCGCTTCGTCAAAAATCTCACGTAATTGCTTTTCACTCTCTCCATAGTATTTACTCATGATCTCAGGACCGCTTATCGAGACAAAATTCGCATCCGTCTCGTTCGCCACAGCCTTGGCTATCATGGTTTTACCTGTGCCAGGAGGACCGTGAAGCAGAACCCCTTTCGGCGGCTCTATGCCCAGTTTCTCGAATAATTCAGGATGTCTCAGGGGAAGTTCTATCATCTCCCTTATCAACCCGATTTCGCGCCGCAATCCCCCGATATCCTCGTATGTGAGATGCGTGGGGCGCACTTCCAGCTCTTCCATGACTTTTTCTTTTACTACTAAACTGGTGGTTCTTGTCACAGTAACAGGTCCTGGCGGCTGAGTTGAGATGACGATAAACGAGAGGGGATTGCTCACAGTCTCAACCCTTAAGCGCTGTCCTTTTATCAGGGGTCTCCCCTCAAGAAGTCGCAGGAGGTATTGCGGTCCTCCAACCAATCGGATTTGTTGCGTCGGGGCAAGGACAACCCTTTTTGCTTCCTGCGAGGCGATTTTCTGTACAGAGACCTTATCGTCCAGACCAACACGGGCATTCGTCCTGATGTTCCCGTCTATCCTTATCAACTCATTCCCCTCATCCTCTGGATAGCCCGGTCTTGCTATGGCGCAGGCTTTTTCCTTGCCGATTATGAGTATGGTATCGCCACTTAAGATGCCAAGCTTTTCCATAACATCGCGGTCTATTTTTGCAACTCCACTTCCGGCATCCCTGTGATAGGCTTCCGCAACACGAAGCATTATTTTTCCGTTCATGTTATCTTATGCTGTTTTATCCCTGATAATACATAAAACATCATGTCTTTGCGTCTATCTTCCTCTTTTTAACGCATAGGAAACTATAAACGCATATCCCTATCTTGCGGCAAGAAAAAATATGTCCCGTTCACCTGCAAATGCCTATTATGCACTTCATGCGGAACAAAGGCAGCAAACGAATGGGCAGATGAAATGCCCGATTGCCTCATCGCTCACGCTTTCATGCGTGAAACCACGAACACTCCTTCGCGATTTTATCGCATCTATCGTTTTCATTATATCACCCGTACATCTGCGGGTCAGGCGGCTGGGATTGTAAAATCGGGATAAGGTTTTCCAAGGATAAAGGGAAAACTGCTGTTATTTCTTCGCCGCAGGCAGGACACTTCTTTGATAATTGAAGCGGGGTTACGTTGATTGTTTCATCGTAAATGGATTCTGATATAAAAGGACTGAGAACAGGAGTTGGCTTACCGATATCGAACTCACCGCCTGCTAAAAAA
>DAHXMQ010000382.1 GCA_027371625.1 Candidatus Methanoperedentaceae archaeon
CTTTTTAGAAAAAGAATCTGAATATGAATGGGCGTCTAGAATGGTTAAGACTTTTAGAGAAGCTGGACAGGGGGGTGAAAAGCGGCGGACCCGCGCTGCTGTTTGAGAACGTCAAAGGCTACAAGCACCCGGTATTCGCCAACGGCTTCGGGACGATGGAGCGCATGTGCCTTGCCCTCGGCGTCAGCAGCCTCGAGGAGGTCGGGGCGCGCATCCAGGAGCTCCTTGAATTCGAAGCGCCCTCAAGCCTCTGGGAAGGCATAAAAATGCTGCCGCAGGTTGCCGAACTTACCTCCTTTGCTCCAAAGCGCGTCAAATCAGGTTCCTGCAAGGAAGTGATACTCAGGGACGGTTTTTCCCTCGACGAATTCCCGATACTCAAATGCTGGCCCTGTGACGGCGGGCGCTTCATCACGCTTCCTCTTGTATTCACGAAAAACCGGAGAACCGGGAAGCAGAACGTGGGCATGTACAGGATGCATGTCTATGATGGCAAAACAACCGGCATGCATTGGCACATCCACAAGCACGGCGCCAGAGATTACATGGAAAGTGGCGGAAAGATAGAAGTTGCCGTGGCAATCGGCGCCGACCCTGCTGTTGTTTATTCCGCAACGGCACCACTGCCTGATAATGTCGATGAGATGATGTTCGCAGGGTTCCTTCGCAAAAAGAACGTTGAGCTTGTAAAATGCGAGACTGTTGACCTTTTCGTGCCTGCGCATGCCGAGATCGTCCTGGAAGGTTATGTGGATGCAAAGGAGCGCCGCACGGAGGGACCTTTCGGAGACCACACCGGATATTATTCGCTGGCAGACGAGTTCCCCGTTTTCCACGTCACCTGCATCACCCACCGCAAAAACCCGATATACCATGCTACAGTTGTCGGGATTCCGCCTATGGAGGACGCCTACATCGGGAAAGCAACGGAGCGTATTTTCCTCCCGCTCATAAAAACCCAGCTTCCGGAAATTGTGGATATCAACCTGCCGGTTGAAGCGGTCTTTCACAACCTCTGCATTGTATCCATTAAAAAACGATATCCTGGGCAGGCTAAGAAGGTCATGTTCGCCCTCTGGGGCATGGGGCAGATGATGTTTGCGAAAATAATAATCGTGCTCGACGATGATGTGAATGTGCAGGATATGAGGCAGGTGATGTGGGCTACCACCACCAGAATGAACCCTGCGACGGATGTCACAATAATAGACAATGCTCCGACCGACACGCTTGACCATGCTTCGCTCCTGCCTAATCTTGGCTCCAAGATGGGCATAGACGCGACACGAAAAGGAAGCAGCGAGGGTTTCAACAGGGAATGGCCAGATGTTTTAAGGATGGACAGCGAGATAAAAAAGCGGATAGACAGTATATGGAAGGAGCTTGGGCTGAATAATAGATAGGGTTCAGTTAAGCTCTTTAAGTGATTAGAATCGCATTAAGCATGGTGCTGTTACATTATTTTGGCGTCTGGTACGTTTTTCTGAATGCAAACCAATCGTCTATTTCGGTACCGTCATTTCCCATTGTTTCAGAATCCACTGAGCCGTGTTCAATGAATTTTATTAAAATATAGGGAACTAAAAGAAAAAGAGCTATCGCCACAAATATTTCTATGATAGGCAAAAATGGGATTGTCTTGGGCTCCCACTCAGGATACATCTGCCTTAAAAGCTCATAGTTCACCGACATAAAAGATACTTTGTT
>DAHXMQ010000403.1 GCA_027371625.1 Candidatus Methanoperedentaceae archaeon
CATCCAGCCCGGACCAACTACCTTGACTTTCACCCTTTCATACCTTTTGAAAACACGCGGCAGGGCTTTGCACCAAAAACTTCTAAAATCCTCTGGCGAAAGAACAAGCTTTGTCCTGTATATTCTTTCCCACTCCTTGAGGTGAGAATAAAATTCCTCCCAGCCCATTACCTTTATATCGGGTTTTCTTCCATACCTGTGGGGCAGGAACTTCTGTATGCCAAGCGCAGGCCAACTTTTTCCTGCGCCTATATCAAGGGCAAACTCGATTAATTTTGGCATCTCTCTGTCGTTAATGCCGGGAAGCCACACGGGTGCTATGAGAAGGTCGATATTCGTATTCTGGGCAATGTATGCCGCATTCTCAAGAACTTTCTCGACATTGTAAGATTTATTCCCGGAAATTCTCTTCGCAAGCTCGGGATCAAGCGACTCGATGGACATATTTATACGCGAAAGCCCGGCAGCTTCAAGCTCATCTATGAGTTCAGTGTTCAGCAGCACGCCGTTGGTCTGCATGGATACGGTAGTTACATGCTTATTCTGCGATAATCCCTGCACGAGTTCTGCAATCTCTGGATACAAAAGCGGTTCTCCCACCGTATCGATGTGCGCCTCGATGTCGTTAGTTTCTTTGTAAGAAGCCGCCCAGTCAAATGCCAAAAGTAACTGAGGAAGGTCAACCATATATTCCGATATCCTTCTCTTTGAGCAAGAACCCGCATCGGTCGAGCAGAAGATGCAGGATAAAGGACATTCGCTGATGGGGCGCACCTGCAGTACATTCGTTCCCCGGTCGATTATACCGAAGGCAATGCAGCCGAAAAGCGGGACATCACAAATAAGAATATTATTTACCATTTTCTATCAATATGCATTCATCGCATCGTTTCTTCCCGCAGAACTGCTTTCCGTATTCCACGATAAGAGCATGGAATTCCTTGTACAGGGGAACATCCTCTGGAATCGAAGCTTCAAAAACTGACTGCAATTTCATGTAATCACCTTCAATTCCCAGACACCTGCAAATCTTCTTTGTATAGGCATCTATAACAAATCTTGGCTTGTCTGCTGCATATAATACGATGCTGTCAGCCGTTTCCTCTCCGATTCCATCAAGGGAAAGAAACGTTTTGCGAAGTTCATCGGCAGGTTTTTCAAGGATGCGAGGATTCTCGAAGAAAAAAGTGGAGATATTCTTTACTCTCTTAGCCTTCTGCCTATAAAACCCGGTGCATCTGATGTGTGCTTCGATTTCTTGAAGACCAGCCTTTGAAAGAGGTTCGGGTTCCATTAACCCATGCTTCTTCAAATTAAGGATTGCCTTTTCCACATTCTCCCATTTGGTCTGCTGGGTGAGCACAGCGCCGACCACGACCTCAAAAGGCGTGTCTGCAGGCCACCAGTGCTTCGCACCAAGTGCTGCAAGGAGCTTATTATAAACCTGAATCATAGGAATTTAACGCCGAGGTCAGAGAGCCCGTTCCGAATCGCAAGGTTTATCAAAAAGGGTGTCAATGATTCGCTCATATATGAAGAGGAAAGACCACCGCCGTCCAAGGGACGGAGGTTCTTTATTTCCCTCGTTAGCTCCATCACGGTTTTTTTCGCATCCTCATCATCGCTGCACACCACAACATCGTAATCAAGGCTCAATTCAGGTTGTGCCAGTTTCCTTGCAGACACGTTATGGAAAGCCGAAACAACTTTTACTCCTTTCGGGAGAATTTCCCTTATCTCAAGAGCTGCGCTTCCCTGCCTTGGAGGCGTGTATTCAAACCATTTATTTTTTTTCATCGGTACTACAAGAGAGATTACAATCTGCTCCTTAAAGCAGGGCACGAGGTTTTTTAACATTTGTAAAATGCCCTGATAGGGTACTGAAAGCAGTACAATATCCGCATCACCTATAGCTGTCTCATTTTCGCACCCTGTCATGCCGCAGCAAAGCAATCCCTTATCCGAAAGCACGTCCTTATATTCTTCCGCGGCTTTTACCGCCCTGTCGATCTCCCGCGAACAAACCAGGATATCATGCTTTGCCGCCCACCGTAGTGCGAATCCTTCAGCGATGCTGCCAGTGCCTCCGAGTATTGCTATCTTCATAATTTTTCCTTTTCCTTCAGGAGTTTGCGCATCATGTGCATATTTTCCTTATGCATGGACACGATAAGGTCGCTCATAATCGCGAAAATGAACATCTGGATTCCGGTAACGATGAGAAGAGTGGAAAGGATGGTAAGAGGAACATGGGTAATGTTTTTCAGCCATTCATCAACCACATATATGCCGATGGCTATGCCGCTTACTATGAGAAACCCGCCGATTAAATTGAAATAAAAAAGAGGATTGTGGGTTTTCGCAAGTAGATATATAGTCGAGGCGATTCTGAAACCATCCCTCAGAGGTTGAAGTTTTGTGGCTGCACCCCTTACCCTTGAAAGGTACGTTATCGGTACCTCGACTGTTTTCAGATCTTTTTTTACGCATTCCACAGTGATTTCAGTCTCAACCTCAAAGCCTGTTCTGTTCAATTCGATCTGTTTAATAGCAGTATTGTTAAAGGCTCTGTAACCCGAAAGTATGTCCTCAAGCCACACTCCATAGGCAAAGCCGAATATCTTGTTCAGAATTCTATTCCCAAGAAGATTCAGGCGCGTGAAAGCTCCTTTCTGGTAATTTGCAAACCTGTTTCCGATCACATGGTCGGCTATTCCCGTGGCAACAGGTTCAAGAATCTTATTAACCTCTTCAGGAAGATAGGTTCCGTCGCCATCCAGCATTACCACGTATTTGCTCGTTATTAACTGGAATGCCTGGCTCACTGCCTGTCCTTTGCCAGTCCCGCTCTGGAGTACAACCTCTGCGCCTTCGTTTTGCGCCTTCTCCACCGTATCATCGGTACTGTGACCGTCGATAACGAGGACATTCGAATAACCCATCGATTTAAATTCCCTCACTAACCCGCCTATTGTTTTTCCCTCGTTGAGCGTGGGGATTAGTATGCAGACCTCATCTTTATTCATTTTCTATCCTTATTCATTCTGTTCATACATAATAGTTAGGATTTCCTGCCCGCATAGACGGTAACTATTCCAAAAGTGAGTGCGTGATATTCAATATCCGCAAGACCTGCATCTTCCATGAGTTCAACAAATTCGTTCCTCTGCGGGAATGCCATCACAGAGGAGGGGAGATAACTGTATGCGCTTTTTTTAGAAATCACGCCGCCTATCAAGGGTAGTATCCGGCGGAAATAAAGATGATAAACGGTTCTGAAAGCCTTGTTCTCAGGCAGAGAAAACTCAAGTACCACTACCTTCCCGTTTTTTTTAACAACGCGGCTCATCTCTGATAATGCTTTTTTTGTATCAGCCACGTTCCTGATTCCGAAAGCAACGATGGCGCCATTAAACGTTCCATCCTTAAAAGAAAGGTTCTCGGCATCGTTCTGTATGCAGGAGATATTATTTATACCAAGGTTTTTTATTTTTTTTGTGCATAATTCCAGCATTTCTTCGCAGAAATCCGAGGCAATTACATTGCTTTTTTTCGAGACTTCCAATGCCACATCGCCCGTTCCTGAACAAACATCAATTATATAGCCATGTGGCAGTAAAGCCGCTGCGAACCGCCGCCAGTATGCATCCCTTCCTATGCTCAAGAGATGATTGAGAAAGTCGTATCTGCGGGATATGCCGGCAAACATTTTCTGGATATATTCTTTTTTTTGCAACTTACATCTTTTTAAGCACCTTTGTATTTGAATTTTCGTATGCTGGATTCAAATAACCAAAACCTATAACTAATCTCAATTCCAAGAAGATGCCATGAGCAAGGAAAATAGCCAAGATATTAAATCAGAGGTGATGCGTGTTATCCTCAATATATCCAAGAGCCTGGCTAAACAGAATGAAGGCGCCCTTTTCATCGTAGCAGACAGGGGGAAAATAGAGGGCAACTACCGGCTCCATTATCCGCCGCTCCAGTTTGGGGGCAATCTGCTGAGCAAGGGTATGGATACAGTTGTTGAAAAGCTCGCTACGCTGGACGGGGCTGTGATTCTGACGCCAGATGGAGAACTTATTGCTTATGGTTCGAGGATATTAAAATCCGAAACACTGCTCGGTTTCGGTACAAGGCATGCAGCCGCCCGCGGTATCACACGGTTTGATGATTCATTCACCGCAGTGCTTGTCTCTGAAGAGAGTAACTGGATAAAAGTTTTCCAGAAAGGAGACGTGGTTCTTGAAACAGACGCTGTGGAGATCGAGCCTTCAACACTCGATAAGGTCTCCCGTTTTCTCACAAACCATGACATGGCGCTCTTAGCAGGTGCGGGAATATCAGTAGCGGCTGGTATAGTTTCAGCACCTGCAGTACTCATTGTGGGCGGGGCTTATATGATGGTAAAAACCGCAGGCTCTGTGATATCCTCTGCCTTAAAGAAAGAAAAAAAGTGATATGATACATTTCACCAAGCTCCACGGCAACGGGAATGATTTCATTCTTATAGACGAATATAAGGGAGAGATAATACCTGAAAAATCAGCTTTTGCATCAAAATACTGCAATCGCCGTTTCGGTATAGGGGCGGACGGCGTGCTGTACCTTGGAAGCTCTGGAAAAGCCGACATCGGTATGAGGATTTTCAATCCTGACGGCTCAGAGGCTGAGATGTGCGGAAACGGCATCCGCTGTCTTGTGAAATATGCGCTTGATGAAGGCTATATCAAAGAGAATGCAACTGTTGAAACGCTTGCTGGCGTGCTTTCCGTGAACTCGAGGATTGAGGATAAGACCTGGATTACAGTCGATATGGGAAAACCACAATTTAATAGGGAAAATATCCCTGCAAAAGGAAGCGGGGAATTTCTCGATGTGGCTATGCGAGGATATAAGGTCTCGGCAGTGAATACAGGAGTTCCTCATGCTGTAATTTTTGTAGAATCTTTTAGTGTCGATTTGCTATCGATAGCGCCCAGGATTCGATACGA
>DAHXMQ010000407.1 GCA_027371625.1 Candidatus Methanoperedentaceae archaeon
TTCATAAGATAATCATCGACCGAAGCAAGTATTGTCCCGACCTTATCCGCCGAGAATATAACAGTAACAGAATTTTCCTCCACAATGGTTTCTATCCCGTGTACATTATCAGGCGCAAGTGACCGGGCAATTATATTAACAAGCTCCCTGGCATTTTCGCCTTTGAACGTCAATTTCCCCTTAATCTTCATGCCTTTCCCTTCAACTGTTTTTCGATGATCGAATCCACAGCGTCTATGAATTTCATCGCAGTGCCCTTTGGTATCGTCGCCCCCGCCGCCACATCATGCCCTCCGCCCGTGCCACCGACCTCTGCCGACGCATCCCGCATCGCAGCCGCAAGGTCAAGTCCCGAAGCCACGAGTTTTCTTGTTCCACGGGAAGAAACCTTGACCTTATCCTCGACCTGGTTCAAAGCGATGAAAACCTTGTCAGGATAGAGGTACCGTGTCATCGTGCCTGCGATTATCCCTCCGCCGCTTAAATCATCCAAAAGAACATAGCGCAGATTGCGTCCTGACTTTATGCCAGCCTGCGCTTTTTTGACCGTTTCCACAAGGCTTCGCTGGTGTTCCCTTGTACATGCCCTGGCTTCCTCTGCTACGGACGCATCCCGCATGCACAGCGCAAGGCAAAGACCTGCTTTCTCCATCTTCCCGCAGGCGTTCTGGATATTTACGAAATCAAATGTATTGGATATGACCTCATTGTTGAGTATGTATGTCTCGCCTATCAGCGAATCTATGGCATGGGGATTCTGCTTTGCAAGCTTGAGGATAATAGCAGAAGAAAATTTTATCAACTGTTCTTCTGAAAGCTGCGATAGTGACAGCCGCTCTTTTATCCTGAGCCTATCGAGAAATACCTTGATTTTATCCCTGTCGCCTGTTATGTCAAAATAGGGGTCAATGCCATACTCAAGCAATTCTTCAATCGGCTCGTCTCCCATCCTGAGCCCTCTCTTAACAGTCACCACCTTTTTTTCAACCGCTTCATCGAGAATGAACTTATTTGACCCGTTCATGGGCTGCTTATCGCCGATTGCACCCACAACCGCAAGCCCGGCAAGGTCGCTGTTTTCGCCCATCTGCCTTGCAACAAGATATGCACCGCACGATGCGCATACCTGCGTTGCGCCGTCAATCCCGACGAGATGAGGGTTGAACTGGACGTGTTTTAATTCGCCTGTGGGTTTATGGTGGTCGATAATTATGGCTTCCTTGAGCTTTGAAGCAAGTTCGACCTGCGAACTTCCCATATCGCAAAGGATGACGGCGCCTTTGGCTGTTTTTTCGATCAGTTCTATTGTCGATTGCTCGAAGGTGCTTACGATGGTCGCCTGGAAAATTATGCCCTTTCTGTGCAAAGCATTGCACATGATTCCGGCAGCGGATAAACCGTCTGCATCATTGTGGGAAATCAGCCTGACATAGTCGTGCTCATTTATTGCGTCTGCTACGCGCTTGCTCAACTCCAGAAGTTCACCAAGACTTCCACTCATCGCGAAATTAACATCTCGGCTCTCTCGATCGAATAGTTCCAGTCGTCCGGAAGCACCCCTTCACGGCGATAATATTTTCCAAGCCGCCTTATCTTTGACTCCATGTTATTG
>DAHXMQ010000414.1 GCA_027371625.1 Candidatus Methanoperedentaceae archaeon
ATTACATGGACGAGGCAGATACGCTCTGCGACAGGGTTGCGATCATGAATGAAGGTAAGCTGATGGCTCTGGATACGCCTGAAAACCTGAAAAAGGCTCACAACAGCAAGAGTCTTGAAGAAGTTTTCATTCATTTAACAGGCGAGGAGATACGTGATTGAAAATGGATATAAAAACCGAACTCAGGAAATCTTTGGCAATCATGGTAAAGGAATTCAGACAGGTAATCAGGAGAAAAGCCTTCATGATCCCGATGTTCATGTTCCCGATAGTCATGATTATCTTTTTTGGCTACGGCATGGGCGGCACTATCAAAAATGCCGACATTCTCGTCATCAACGATGATACGGGTACGGCTTCAAGTTCCCTTATCCATCAAATCGGAAGCTTCATCCCCACATACGGCGATGTCAGAATGTTCTCGGTAACCTATACGAAGGATATGTCGCAATCCGAGGCTGAGAGGGAAATAGATGCAGGTTTGTATAAAGCCATCCTTATAATTCCATCTGATTACAGCGACCGCATGGCAAGGAATGAAAACATTACTCTGACGCTACTGACCGATTCCTCGGATACCACATCAAGCGGCATAATAATTAATTTCATGAGACAACTGACTGCGAGTCCGGGAAATATCTCTTTTGATATACCTGATATTTACGGCAAGCTTCAGTACATCGACTTCCTCACACCTGCGGTCATTGCCCTCACAGTGTTCATGGGTACCATTCAGACCATGGGTTATGCTATAGCAGGAGAGCGTCAGGATGGCACGCTGGTTCGCATTCTGATGACACCTGTGAGCCGGGGAGCCATTATCCTCGGTAAAACTTTGCATCAGGTTATCCTGCAGCTTGCTAGGGCATTGGTGCTGATACTCGCGGCAATTGTTCTACTCGGCGTCACGATGAACGGAAGCTGGCTGCTCGTGGCTCTCGTGCTTATCATTTTCACTTTCGGGGCTGTTGGTCTTGGAATGGCTATATCTGCCGTATCAGAGGACATGACCTCCTTTCAGGCGATAAGCATGCTGGTCGCATTCCCTTCCATGTTTGCCACAGGTGTTTTCTATCCTCTGGGCTCTGCTCCCGACTGGATGCGCTGGATAGCGTATATGGTGCCCCTTACGTATGCCAACGATGCAATGCGAACTATCATGATAAAAGGACTGGGTTTGAGCTTTATAGCCAATGATTTGATAATACTTGCTTTCTTTGCCATCTTTTATTTCGCCTTAGGGGTGCGTCTTTTCAGGAGGGAAGCATAAATGAAGAAGATTTTTATATTATTATCTCTGCTGGCTTTGATATCCATCACAAAAGCAGATGCATCTCCCACATATTATATTCCAGGGAGTTCTGATTTCGGGCAGCATTACTATTATACATACGGAAGCCCTGATATTACTGCCACCATAGCCGGCACCAATCAATTCGACAGGGACGAAACCATAACCCTGCCTATAGACCTGATGAACCATGGCAAATACCTTGGATTTGAGAGAGACCATACCCCCACCACGCCCGATGAATTATACGCAGCCCAGACCCAGTTGTTGCTTGAAACCAGAATAGTGGATGCAATCGGGATAGTTGCATCACTTTCTGTTGACCCTGATAGTCCTCTAGAAGTCCTGTCTCCAGCCCAGCAGGTAGGCTCGATAAAAAGCGGACAGAATACGCTTTCTCCAGCAAAATTCGATATAAAAATCGCCAAGGATGCGAAGGCTGGTGAATACAATCTCTATTTAAACCTCACATACGATTACCTGAAATATGTGCTGATCTCAAACCCGAATGCTACTGCACAGACATATGATGCAAGCTACAGGTATTCAACGATGAGCCAGAACCAGACACTAAAACTCATTGTGAAACCTCAGGCTGATTTTGAGATCGTAAATACCACAGGCAGTCTTTATCCCGGAATGGGAGGTACCGTGCAGATAGCGATTAAAAATATAGGTGAAGAAGAGGCAAGGGATGCCAGGGCGATAATCAACCCATCCGATCCCCTGAGTACCTCGGACGACCAGGCATTCCTATATACAATAGAACCCGGAGAGACAGTAGTTGCCAGCTATAAGATTACGGCAGGCAGCAAGGCAGTGCCTAAAGCCTACGGAGTTGATACTGTGATTAGATACGAAAACCTCAGTGGGAATATCGTATATTCAACCACTATGCAGGCGCCTGTAGAGGTAAAGGAGATTGGACTTTTCCAGCGATTGTTCGGATGGATTTGAGGGAAGCATAAATGAAGAAAATTTTTATATTATTATCTCTACTGGTTTTGATATCCATCGCAAAAGCGGATACCCCGACCACATATAATCTTCCAGGGAGTTTTGATTTGGGGAAGCATTACTATTACACATACGGAAGCCCTGATATTAACGCCACCGTAGTCGGTACTAATGAATTCGAGAGGGACGAGACCATAACCTTGCCTATCGACTTAATGAACCGTGGGAAATACCTAGGATTTGAGAGAGACCATATCCCCACTACGCCTGATGAAATATACGCAGCCCAGCAACAGATTTTGCTTGAGAGCAAAATAGTTGATGCAACGGGCATAATTGCATCGCTCTCTGTTGATCCTGATAGCCCTCTTGAAGTCCTGTCTCCAGCCCAGCAGGTAGGTTCGATAAAGGGTGGGGAGAATACGCTTTCTCCGGTAACGTTCGATATAAAAATCGCCAAGGATGCGAAGGCTGGCGAATATAATCTTTATTTGAACCTCTCATACGATTACCAGAAATACGTGCAGATCTCAAATCCAAATGCTACTGCCCAGACATACGACGCGAGCTACTGGTATTCGATGATGAGCCAGAACCAGACACTGAAACTCATTGTGAAAAAGCAGGCTGAGTTTGAGGTCGTAAATACCACAGGCAGTCTTTATCCCGGAATGGAAGGTGTCGTGCAGGTAGCGATTAAAAATGTTGGTGAGGAGGAGGCAAGGGATGCCAAGGCGATAATCAACCCATCCGATCCCCTTAGCACTACGGATGAACAGGCATTCCTATATACCATAAAGCCCGGCGACACGGTAATTGCAAGCTTTAAGATCAAAGCGGACAGCAAGGCTGTGCCCAGAACCTATGGGGTTGATACTGTGATAAGATACGAAAACCTCGATGGGGATATTAAATATTCAACCACCCTGCAGGCGCCTGTAGAGGTGAAGGAGATTGGGTGGTTCCAGCGATTGTTCGGATGGCTTTTTGGCTACTAAAACCACCTATCCAACGTCTTCTGCCCCTTATCCGAGGCAAGAAGTAACCGCTCCACAGCCTTTGACACCCGCACCTCGGAGAAATCATGCTCTGCGCAGAGGAACTTTATCACCGCCTGCGCATCAGGTTTCTTCCATATAAGTTCATAATCAGAGGCAACATCCGGATGGAGGAATAGCGTTCTTATTTCTTTCAGGTTCTTTATTTCGGTGTTCAACTCGGAAAGCACACCTTCGATGCTGCCGTGCTTCTTTATCAATTTCAGGGCTTTCTTCGGACCGATTCCTTTTATACCTTCATTGTAATCCGTTCCCACAAGAATTCCGATATCGACAAGCTGTTCTCTTGAAATTCCAAGAGCCTGAAGCCCTTTTTCCAGTTCTATAATTTCAGGTTTCACATCAACATACACGCTTTTTCCAGGAAGCTTTCTTTTCCCTGTCACGGCAAGGTTCCTGACCACTATAGAAGCGCCGAACAGAAGTGCATCATAATCCTGCGAACCAGCAGCATAGGCATCGTTATTTTGTACTATAAACGCAGCCTGAGCTTCGCCCTCTGAAGGCGCCTGGACTACGGGAATTCCCATGAATCCCAGCAGGAGCTTGGCATCCTCTATCATATTCCCTTTAATATGGGATGAAGCCTGTGCATGCTTGAATGCATCCTCGCCGCCAGTTGCTTTTGCTTCTTCCCATTTCTCAAAAGCCTCTGTGCGTATTTTTTTGCGCTCCTCGATAGTGGTATTTTTAAACGTCGGCGGCGCCCCGTCGAAAACAAACACAGGCTTGATGCCCTCCTCTACAAGATTGGTTGTCCTGTATAAGAAACCTGAAAGATGCGATGTTATTTCTCCGTGAGAATCAATAAGCGGAGTTCCGTCACGCTGTCGTATTATGCTCAGGAACTGGTAAAGGGTATTGTACGCATCTACTGCAATTATTTTACCTTTCAGGTCTGAAAGCTCTATCTCTTTTTTATCGAAGAGGTCTCCGAGGTCAACCCCCATACATCCCCTCAGAGCTCGTTGCTCAATCTGACATCTATTACGGAATCGTTATCGGCTTCGATGCCTTTTACGGTGAGAAGATTGCCTTTGCGGTTGATTAACTCTGCTGCAGAAACCTTGACCTGATGTTTATCTTTTGACTCGCAGTTCTTATGTACAATCAGCACCTTTGTGCCTTTTTCGAATTTTTCCATGATACTGCCGATGATTTGTTCAAAATCAGAGTATATCAATACATCAGCCAAGCCTGAACTGGATTTTTTAATCACACCGATGGGCTGGATTGCAAGATTCAAATCTATTACCTCGTGGGAATTATTATAACTTATTCATACCGCCTGCTTATATCTTTTTCGCAAATTAAGAGACCAAGCCAGAGAGCGATGCTATACCTTGGCTAACAGCATCTGCTGACCTGTCAAGGGCTTTTTTCTCATCCTGGGTGAGCTTTAGCTCTATAATCTCTTCCACGCCCCGCTTCCCCAGCTTCACAGGAACGCCGAGATAAATATCCTTCCTGCCATACTCGCCGTTCAGATAGGCACACACAGGCAGAATCCTTTTTGTATCCTTTACCACCGCTTCCACCATGTTCGTCACTGCCGCAGAGGGCGCATAGAAGGCGCTTCCGGTTTTCAGGAGATTTACAATCTCAGCCCCACCATTGACTGTCCTTTCGATGAGGCGCCGGATGGTTTCTTGCGGCAATAACTCGGTGATGGGAACGCCCAAGACCGTGGTGAATCTCGGTAGAGGAACCATGGTATCGCCATGCCCACCAAGCACCATAGCGCTTATATCCCGGACAGAGCAGCCAAGCTCAAGAGCGATAAACGAGGCGAACCTGCCCGAATCGAGCACGCCGCTCATCCCGAACACGCGCTGAGGTGGAAAGCCCGTTGTCTTCATGGTGAGATATGTCATTATATCAAGCGGGTTTGTGACAGTGATTACTATGGAGTCAGGTGAGTATCTTGCTATGTTCTGTGAGACCTCCCTGATTATTTTTGCATTTATCTTCAGCAGGTCTTCGCGGGTCATGCCGGGTTTTCTTGCAATACCTGCGGTAATGACAACAACGTCCGAGCCTTCTATATCCCGGTAATCGTTCGTGCCTGTTATCTTGGAGTCGTAACCGAAAAGCGGACCTGCTTCCAGAAGATCCAATGCCTTGCCCTGCGGCAAGCCTTCCACGATATCTGTAAGTACCACGTCGCCGAGTTCTTTTTCTACTATTCTTTGTGCTGCTGTTGCGCCGACTGCGCCTGCGCCGATGATTGTGATTTTGGGCATGGGTGTCACCTGATTAAATTAACCGCAGATGAACGCAGATAGGAAAGTTCCTCTGGTGTCTGGGTTTTTGTTATTAGGGCTTTAAAGTATGATAATGTTTATGGCAGTTACGGTCTCCCGAGTACAATTCAGGGGCATTGATTTGAAATCATAAATTCTCAACTCACCACCTTAACCACCAGACTATCCTTATCACAAGCGAATTTCCTGATTACGTAACCGATATTTTTTGCTCCAGTGCAAAGATGTTCCGCTTTTTTACTTCGTCTTCAATCTCTTTCAGCACTTCCTGGTCCAGATATTCCGAACCGCATGATGCACAGACTTCAGCATCCCTTAATCCAAAATCAATGCCGAAAAACTCCACATCGACCTTTGTTTTTTCAGATCTCCGCCGCAACTGCATTTGTATGGTATAGCGCTCATAATGTCACCAAAGCTTCACAGTGTTTATTGTTCAGCTTACTAATATTTATCTCTCCACCCATCAATTAATCCCCATGCGCATCGCCCTCAAAGTAGCATACCTCGGCACCGATTACCACGGCTTTCAGGTGCAGCCCGATGTAAAAACCATAGAGGGCGAAATCTTCCGCGCTCTCCAAGAGCTAAATATCATCAACAACCCGCACGAAGCCAACTATATCGCTGCCGGCAGGACAGACAAAGGAGTTCATGCCCTCGGTCAGGTAATCGCATTCGATACAGACAACCCCGAAGTGGCAATACCCAGAGCAATAAACAGCAGGCTTCCCTCCACGATATGGGCATGGGCAGCAGCAAAAGTCCCTCCAGACTTCGACCCGCGCCGCCATGCTAGGTATCGGGAGTACAGGTATATCATGCCAGGGAAATATAACATCCCTCTGCTTACGGATGCTGCAAGTCTTTTAAAAGGAGAACACGATTTCCTGAATTTTTCAACGCCCGAGAAGGGAAGAACGAGCCTATGCAAAATAGAGAAAATAGATATTCACGAGGCGAAAGAATTCATCATAATAGATATCAGGGCGAACTATTTCCTCTGGCACATGGTAAGAAAGATAGCTACGGCGCTGAAAATGGTGGGAAGTGGCACATGTGATTTGCGCTGGCTTGAAGATATGCTTAACCCGAAGTTTACAGAGGCGCTTGAACCTGCCCAAGCTTACGGACTTGTACTTCGGAATGTGGAATATGGTCATATAACATGGAGCGAAGATGCTTACGCTAAAAATTCAATAGCTGAGAATCTTGAAGAGAAATTTTTAATGCACGGGGTCATGGCTGAGATGCTGCGAGAATTTAAGGAAAGCATGGTATAGTTATGTTGCTGGCATTTGAACTTTCAGGCGAGCACAGCACGCTTCCAAAATCCGAAGCAATCGCATGTCTTGAGTCGCTAAAAGCCGATTTCAGGATACATCTCTCACTTGATTCGTGTCTTGTTATTGATCTGAAAAATAACGCGGATACCATAATTGAAGGTCTTTCAAAAAGGCTTGCGATGACTCACCATATCATCAAAGTCTTGGGGATCGATGAGTCTGGCGAGAAAGATATACTCGAACTCGTGAACAGCGCTCCTTTAGACTTTGAAGGAACGTACAGCATCAGGGTCAGGCGCATAAAAGAGTATTCAAGGATAAACACCGAGTCGATGGAAAAGCAACTGGGCGGGATTTTTTATAGAAAAGGATTCCATGCCGACCTTGAAAAACCAATGATACAGTTCAGGGTGCTGCTTACCAACGGCAAAAGCATTTTCGGATATATTGCAGCTTCCATAGACAGGAGTGCCTACGAGGCGCGAAAACCGCACTACAGACCCTTCTTTTATCCCGGGGTGCTGATGCCGAGGGTTGCAAGGGCGCTTGTGAACATAGCAAAACCGAAGGAGTATATGTTAGACCCTTTCTGCGGGACGGGCGGTATTCTTATCGAAGCCGGGCTTCTCGGTATAAAGGTTATAGGTGGGGATGTGCAGCGAAAACTGCTGCTGGGCGCCAGAACTAACCTTGATTACTACGATGTTAATTATTCCCTCATGTATCAGGATGCATGCCGCCTTGCGCTTTGCAATGACAGCATGGATGCTGTTGTCACAGACCCTCCTTACGGACGCTCTGCGGCAATAAAAGCCGAATCTATTGAGCATTTGCTTGCTAATTCGTTAAAAGAGATTTTCCGCGTGTTAAAAAAAGGAAGGGCAGTGTTTGTTTCCGAGCGAGATATTAAAGAGCTTGCGCTGGAAGCGGATTTCCGAATACTCGAAGTACATGAGCAAAGGGTGCATAAAAGCCTCACACGGCGGATTTGCGTACTTGAAAAATAGGAGGATAGTGGGCAGCGGGGATTATGGTGGTATGTAAAAAAGGATTTTTTGCTGCCCACTACAATTCGTATATATACGAACGAAAGTATTTAAGGTTTACGCTTTGTGTAAAGTCAATCCTGACTTAATTCCTAACTTGACTTCACCATGCTTTTATTTTCAAATTTCCACACGATATCCTCGACCTCTTGTGGGCGCAGTTAGAATCGATGTTTTGAGTTAAGTTTATATGTAATTAATATTCAGTAGGTATCCTCTTATAGCATGGAAGATGGTAAAAATGAATATAAAAAGCCCTCTACACTATCTGAAATATATTTTGCTTTCAGCAATTCCGCTTTTATTCGCTAATGCAGCATACGCAGCACAGGAAATAGACAAAGCCGATACCGCATGGGTTCTTGTAAGTGCCGCACTCGTGATGATTATGATTCCCGGGGTAGGTCTTTTCTACGGAGGCATGGTGCGCAAGAAAAATGCCATTTCAACGATAATACTAAGCTTTGCAATAATGGCTATGATAAGCGTTCAGTGGGTGCTTTTTGGTTATTCTCTTGCCTTCGGACCTGATGTGGGCGGCTTTATAGGGAACCTCCACTGGGCTGGGCTCATTGGCGTGGGTCAGACACCGAATAATTATGCCCCTACAATACCTGCATTGGCGTATATGATATTTCAGGCGATGTTCGCCATAATCGCGGTGGCTCTGATTACAGGCGCATTCGTTGAGCGGATAAAGTTCAGTGCTTTCCTGATATTCTCTTTTCTCTGGGCGACCCTTGTCTATGATCCCATAGCGCACTGGGTCTGGGGCGCAGGTGGCTGGCTTCACAACCTTGGAGTGCTTGACTTCGCAGGCGGGGCAGTGGTGCACATAAGCGCTGGCATGTCGGCTCTTGCTGTTGCCCTTGTAATTGGTGCGCGCAAGGATTTCGGTAAATATATAATGGAGCCGCACAGCATACCCATAACCATGCTGGGAGCAGCGCTTCTGTGGTTCGGGTGGTTCGGATTCAACGCAGGCAGCGCGGTCACAAGCAACGGTATTGCCGCAAACGCATTCGTGGTAACGAATACAGCCGCAGGCGTTGGCGCAATGACATGGACGCTGCTTGGCTGGTATTACAAGAAACCAACAGCACTCGGAATGGCAACAGGCGCGGTTGTGGGACTTGCGGCAATTACGCCTGCATCTGGTTTTGTCACACCACTTGCAGCAATAGTAATAGGTGCTGTTGCTTCTGTGATATGCTACTACGCTATGCTATTCAGGATGAAACAGAACGTGGACGAATCCCTTGATGTCTGGGCATGCCACGGCATAGGCGGGATGTGGGGTATAATTTCAGTGGGCATATTTGCAACGGTTTTAGTAAATCCAGCTGGTTCGGGTTTGATAGATAACCATGGAGGACAGGTCGTAACGCAATTGATAGCTGTTGTGGCGACTGCGGTCTATGCTTTTGTAGTGACATTCATCCTATCAAAGCTCGTAGATGCAACCATCGGTCTGCGTGTCCGCGATGAGGAAGAAGCAGTGGGTCTGGATATTGCCCAGCATGCAGAGAAGGCTTATTCGTGATCTCATACTTTGATGAATCCAATATTCTCTGTTCTTTTTTGACGGATAAGCGATGCCCTCCCATGCAAATGACTACTTAATCCGCTTTATGATTATTATTCCGGCGATAACCACAATCAATATCAGGATTACCGCAATAATACTCCTGCTGTTGCTGTTAATTCCAGCCTCTGAACTTTTAAAATTGAACTGCTTGTCCGAGTCAAGCGATACGTGCTTCTCATAAATTCCTTCCGCGCCGCTGGCTTTCAGTGTATAACTTGTATTCAGCGGCAACCCTGCAAAAACAAGCTCGGAATCTGAGCTTTCCGATAGTTTCCTGTCGCCATTCCACAATGAAACCGTGTATTTTGAATCCGCATTTATGAATATACTGGCATAGTCTTTTATCTTAATGGCTTTGCCATCCGCATACTGGAGATGGTTGGGAAGGTCAAGAATGCTCAGGAGCGTGGGAGCAATATCCTCCTGCCTGTATTCCCCGCTCACCACGCCCGGTGCAGCATTCGGGGAGAGTATTACGAGCGGTATGTGCAGACTTTCTATTTTTGAGGAATACTTGTCAGAGCTGTGCCCGCCCCTTCTTGCGTTTTTCGTGGCAAAAGACATGCCATGGTCGGCTGTCAGAAACAGGGCAATATTGTTCTCGCTTGCGGTTTTATACAGGGGATAAAAATCCCTGTCAAGGTCTTCGATCAACCTGACGTAATCATCGTCCCCGAGGTTATGCCCACCGCCATCGATTTCTCCAACATTCACTGTGAGCAGGAATTTTTGATTCGGGTGGTTTTTTATCATGTAGTTTGCAACGGCATTCGCAGCATCGATGCCCCATTTATTATAAGCTGAGTACTTCCTTACCCCCGATACATTGTTAAGATACGAGGGCATCTTCATCTTCCAGTCATACATCAATTCAAAAATACCCGGAGGTGAAGCCTTTGCCTGTATCGATATTCCAGGGTCATTGAATGAATTGTTCTCCGCGAACAGGATAATATCCTGCTCCCTCCTCATATTGGAAAAATCTCCCGTCTCCATCACTGCAAGGTTAACAAAACCATGCTCCCTTGCTACATCATAAATCGTAGCATCAGGATAGCCCACGATTTCCTCGTTTGCGTCAGAATAACCAGTCACAATGACAGAATGGGCAATCTCGGTTACAGGATGCGATGTTTTAATGTCTATTATCCTTGTTCCGAACGTTAGATTAGGTGCATGGGCTTTTGTAAGTTCGCTTCCGTCGAGGCTAAAAGGTGTGAGTTCGGGATAGTAATACGATGAGCCAAATCCGTCCACGATAAAAAGGATGGCGCTCTGTGGTCTCTGGACACCGTTTAATGTAATTTCAGAGGCTGAAGAGACGATGGCGAAGATCGTTAGCAATAATAAGATTATCAAAATTTTTTTCATCCTATACCTTCCGTAAATATACCTCCAAGAATTATGCAGATAAAAAGATTGCTAAATTATTTCTTTTCCTTTTTCAGCATCCATGCCTTTCGCCTGTAATACGTCAGCGGATGCGAAATCCTCTCACACAGCGCTTCCTTTCCGAAACAATTCCCGTAGGTTATCATGGTAGCGCAAGATGGTGAGGTATAAGCCGTACCTGTGGAACCGTGAATATGCATTACCTGGTACCGTGTGCGCTCTTCATCAAAATCAGGAGAGACCTTGAATAGGTCGATTATTCCTTCTGCATCCATTCCTATATTGAGCAGGAAAGACGTTAAGGCAAAGCGCATCGAATGCGGGAGATTCATGCCTGCTCTGGCATTTGAAAGGGCATGAACCATACACGGAGGAAAGCAGTCAGGCATTATTTCACGAAACTCTTCAATGCTGAATTCTGATTTGCGTGTTTTTAAGGCTGCATGTATATCTTCGAGGTAGCTTTGAAGTTTTTCACATAGCTCGGTGGGCACGTTCACTGGAAGGTTTGATTCGATCCTTTTCCTGATAGCCTCTTCCATGATGCGCGAGAAATCTTCCTTTGTGAGAGTTACATTTCCGTGTTCCATGTTCCTGTTCACAAGCTTCCATCTGTGTTCATGGATAGCATTTGCATAGCGGATATAGTCTGTAAAATGGATAACAACACGCTCATCGAGCCGTGCTTCGATACTAAAATCCTCTGCCAGCTCTTTGAGTTCATCGCCTGAGAGTTCTTTTAGCTTTTCATAGGCGGATTTCGCCTCAGCAAGGGCATATCTCTTGATGAGGTAATTATCATTGATGCACGAAACCAGAATCCTTGCCACAGGGTAGGATAGCAGTTCTTTTTCCGCGCTCACAGTGTCAGGATATTCGTTCTTCGCTATGCCTTCTCCGATGGCAGAGAGCACACGCTCTTTACCTCGTTGCCTTACCTGTTCGAATGCCCTCTCAGAGAAAAGCTCATCGAGCTTGAAATCCACAGCCTCTACATATTTTACAGCGCCGTTGAGAAATGGGAAACAAGCGAACCTGAAAACATCCATGCCTATTCAGATTCGACCCTCGGAGCCAGCATATAACTGACCTCGCCATGCCCTTCGGCTATCTTCAGCCTCAGCTTCAGGGGATAGTCCTTTCCGAGATCGATTGTTACCTCATTCGCTTTCCCCACGATTTTGCTCATGTCCGAGAGATAGTCAAGCGAGAATAGGGATTTGGCTTCGGCAGGCTGGATGTCTATCAGTTGGTCTCTTGTCATCTCAACCAAGACTTTATCCGTATCGCCTTCGGCTTCCATGAAGAAGACATCTCCCTTTACCCCTATGGACATATAATCGCTCACTTTTTCAGCGGCTTTCACCGCCCGCCTCATATCCTCGCCTTTTATCACAATCCGTGCAGGGAGGTCAAGGGCAGGAACCTTTGGCTCCTTTCTGATAGACGAGGGATCCAGTAACGACATTGTGTAGGAAAGCCCGCGCATCCTGACAATGAGTTTATGCGCATTCTCATCAAGCTCAAGCTCGATATTGTCGCCCTTATCAGCCATTTCCATTATACCATTCAGTTTTGTTAAATCGATGCCAAGTTCCCCTTCCGTCGCTTCAAAGGAATCAAAAGCATCTTTTGCAAGCTCAAAACTCACCATCGCAACATTCGCCGGGTCAACAGCCTTTACCGATATACCCTCAGGCGTGAGTTTGAATTTCGCTTCATCAACGAGTGTGGATATCGATTCGATCGAATCCTTCAGTTTTTCAGCGCCTATTACTGCCTTAAACATCTTTAGCCTCCTCGATACAAATATAATCCAAGATATTAATAAGTTTATTCTATCTCCGACACTACATTGGCATATCAAGTATCCCTCATGCAAACATTAATTAGTTAATAAATGAATAGAGTATTTATTCAAATTTTAACGGGTGGCTAAAAATTAATGCACTGGCGTGAAAGAGAACTGCTTGGCGTAGTGAAGGAAGGAAAACTGACAACCAGCGAGATAGTGAGCAGGGTAAATATGAGCAAGGTTACTGCTCTTAAGTACCTTGAAAGCCTGAAAGAAAAAAATCTGGTTGATTACGAAGAGATAGGTCCTACAAAAGTCTGGTTTTTAAAAACTGAAGGGGAGGGAATTGAAAAGAAAACCAAAGTGCTGGTTGCAGACGATGATAAGAATGTCATAAGCATTATCCGGGACTCGCTTGCTCCGGAATTGTTTGAGGTTTTAGAAGCTGTGAACGGAAAAGAAGCACTGGGGATGGTTTTCGCCGAGTCGCCGGACATCCTTATTCTGGATATTATGATGCCGGACATGGATGGCTATAAGGTATGCGAGGAATTAAAAAAACACGAGCATACAAAGAATATGCCTATAATAATATTATCTGCAAAGACCAGCGTGGAGGATAAGCTGCGGGCAATGGAAATGGGCATAGACGATTACATTGTAAAACCTTTTGACCCAAGGGAGTTAAAGGCAAGAATAAAAATGAGGCTGAGGCAAAATACGAATCATGCCTGATTAGGCTAAGCTTCTATCTCAGGATACTGACTTATTACTTCAGCCATTGCTACTGCATCGACAAAATTATTCTGCGGGATCCTAGCTTTTGCCTCGCTGAATTTCTGCTGCCACACGCTTATCTGTTCTATTGCGAACTTGGCTCGCTGGAGATGCCCAAGCTGCTTGAATTCCCTATCTACATCGTTCAATAGCACTTTGATTCTATCTTCATTTTTTTCTTTCATCTTTTTCCTCCTATGTTTCGGTTAGAGGGATTGTGCCTTTCCCCTGCATAATACTCTTGCAGGAGAAGGGCACGATAAAATCCCACTCCCTGTCTTCATATATTGCAGACAAATTCAATAATGTTGTATTGGTATTTAAATTTTTCTATTCCATTTATTCATTTTTAAACACTATGTAAATAGACGATTATTTACCCTTTTCCTGATGGTTCAAGGTTTCAGGC
>DAHXMQ010000011.1 GCA_027371625.1 Candidatus Methanoperedentaceae archaeon
CTTATGGGATAGCGCGGATTTGAACCGCGGTCTAAGCGTCCCAAACGCTCAAGGATGGACCAGGCTACCCGTTACGCTTCCTTTTCAGTGCTCATCTGCTATGACCAGTGGTTTCCCGAAGCAGCAAGGATTGCTGTCCTGAAGGGCGCTGATATTTTATTCTATCCCACTGCCATTGGTTCGATTAAAGGTACCCAGCCTCTTGATGACTGGGAAGACGCTTGGGAAACCATACAGCGATCCCATGCCATAGCCAACGGCGTTCATGTGGCTGCCGTGAACCGTGTGGGTGAAGAAGGACAATTGAAATTCTGGGGAAGTTCGTTCGTCTGCGACTCCTTCGGGAAAGTGCTGAAAAAAGCAGGCAGGGAAAACGAGGAAATACTTGTCGCTGAACTGGATTTGAGTAAGAACACGGAAATCCGGGAAGAGTGGGGCTTCCTGCGAAACAGGCGCCCGGATACTTACGACTTGCTTTGCAGAAAATGAGGTCTCCTGATGCGTAAAGCTGAATATGGATATACCATGCCTGCCGAATGGGAAAGGCACTCTTCTGTATGGCTTGCATGGCCGCATGATAAGACAACTTTCCATGAAATGGGAAAAGTAGAAAAAGTATATGTGGAAATCATCGATGCAATTCATGAAAGCGAGAATGTGAATCTTTTCGTAAAAGACAAAACGATGAAATGGAAAGTGATGGGATTGCTCGATGAAAAGAACATCAATCTTGAAAAAATACATTTTACAGTTTTCAACTATGCAGATGTCTGGTTCAGGGATTATGGCCCAATCTTCGTGCTTGACAGGACACGAAAAAAAATTGCTATGGTGCACTGGGTTTTTAATGCGTGGGGAGAAAAATATGAAAGGCTTATGAAGGATGCTATAATCCCAGCTGTAATAAACCAGAAAATGCATTTGCATTGTTTCAAGCCGGGCATGGTGCTGGAAGGCGGCTCGATTGACGTGAACGGAAAAGGGACGCTGCTGACCACGGAGCAGTGCCTGCTGAACAAGAACAGGAACCCGAACTTGAGCAGAAAGGAAATCGAGCAATCATTAAAGGATTATCTCGGCGTGAGCAATATTATCTGGCTGAAAAAAGGGATTGCGGGTGACGATACGGACGGGCATGTGGATGATATTGCAAGATTTGTTTCCCCTAATACTGTTTTATGTGTTTATGAAGAAGACAAAACCGATGAGAATTTCCCGGTACTGAAGGAGAATTACGAGATATTGTGCAACTCACTGGAACAGGACGGAAACCCATTAACTATAGTCAAATTGCCCATGCCTGACTTTGTCGGCAATGAAAACAGGCTTCCCGCAAGCTACGCCAATTTCTATATCGGGAATAGGGTTGTTCTTATTCCTGTTTTCGGGCATGAAAACGATAAGCCCGCACTTTCGATCATTCAAAAGGCATTCCCGGATAGGAAAGTAACTGGAATTAATTGCACAGATCTGGTGTATGGACTGGGGGCAATCCACTGCATCACACAGCAGCAGCCGGCGTGCGATGCAGAAAATGCATGATGCGCCATCAGGTTTATATTCCAGCAATAAAAATAAGAATTCTGGCAGCTAATGCGTTTTAGCTTTGGCCGCGGGGCAGCACCGATGTTCATCCCCAATGACTATATTGGTGCTGCCTCTAACCTTGTGCAAGGTATAGGCTGAAGGAGTTGGTTCGATTTTCCATTTATCTCAAAAGATATTATAATAATACCATAGTGTACCTACTTCTATAGCTATCGATTTTTTTAGAACTGCGCCGCTGCTTCGCATCGGGTGGTGCCTATCGCCGTATGGATGCGCAAGAACGTTCATTGTTGCAGTCACTGGCCTCGGGCTGAAAGCGCCGAGGCATCAGGAGGATGCTCGAGGGTTTGGCATTTCCATCGATTTGCTGACTTATTAGGTTTCTATTCAGGCGCAGGGTTTCAATTTAAGAGGGAGAGCCACATCACTACGCTGTTTAAGTTGTTTCTCTAACTTATTTTATGGATAATTTTAAAGTATTTATATGCAAAAAAAGCGCCCAATAATGCTTTTTTTAAATCCTCGTCATTCAATTTAAGTACACCACGATGAACAGCATCATTTCTACCGGTTCCAAAAATCCTTAATCCCTCACGTATTGGAGAATCGTTTTTCCAGATAGGAATACCAGTTATATTTGCCACAAATGGCAGAAGTGTAAATAACTGAGTAGAATATGTCGCTCTTTGTTCAAGAAAATCTCCAATTCTTTTTTTATCTATTTTATATTTTTCATTTAAATTTAATAATTTTTCGAATAATTTATATTGCAAAACCTCGATTGATGTCTGCGCAGAAACTAGCATATACCGATAATTCTTTTCATAGAACCTT
>DAHXMQ010000014.1 GCA_027371625.1 Candidatus Methanoperedentaceae archaeon
TTTATCCCGCTTGCTCTTGCGAGAAGTTCAAGGTCTATCTGGCTGTACGTGCACGTTTCCTGATTTCCTGTCGAGCCGTACGCTGCATTGTCGATGGCGATAATGGTGAGGTTCTTAGGGTTATAGGCTCCGATGCTGACCAATGCATTCGGGTTCATGAGAAGGCTCCCATCGCCGTCTATTACATACACATGCTTTTTTTGAGTAAGTGCAAGACCAAGCCCGATAGAACTCGCAAGCCCCATCGAACCCAGCATATAGAAGTTGAGTTCCCTGTCCTTAACAGTATATAATTCCTTGGAAGGAAAACCGAGGTTTGAAATTATAATATCATCATCGACGGATTCTGCAATAATTCTAATTGCATCGTATCTTGCGATTGTTGGTTTTTCTATTTTTGAGCTAAAATTTAATTCCGAGATTCTCGGGGTTATCTCCTGTGGCTCGGGGATATCGGCGGATGAATTTTCCCAAACAGAAGGAGAAATCAGGATAATATGCGGACGGTTATTACTGAAAGAATCTGTGATTGCAGCCTCTATTTTACCAAGTTCGTCCCGGGATTCGATTAAAGTAGTCTCTAAACCAGCAGATTCCAGAATCCCTGGCAGCCTTTTCCCCAACTGTATCTGGGCTTCTATCGATTCCTTATAGACACCCCGCCAGCTTGCTAATATGGGCAGTGGTATGCCATACGTAAGATTGAGGGAAAGGAGGACATTTATCATATTGCCAATGCCAGTGTTCTGGATAACCATAATCGGTCTTCCGCCCCCGAGATAAACCCCTGCGCATATCCCCACGCCGTTTTCCTCTCTGGTGAGGGGAATGGTATCGAAGTTCTGGCTTAATAATGGAAGAAGCGCTTTTATCCTGTCGCACGGCAGTGTTGCTGCAACATCAATCCTGTTATTTTTAAGAATCTCAACGACCCTGCGCTCCGGACTTTCCATCAAACAAAACCTTTAAACTATTTCAGAAAGTGAGACGTTTGCATTCTCGGCGTGCGCCGTCGGCTCTATCTTGTAGAGTTGATAATCCTGCTCAATCCTCTTCACTCCCCCGCCTGTTATGTTCAGTAAGATATGTTCATCTGCCTCGACTTTCCCGTTCTCCACCGCATGGATTAAGGATGCCACTGCTACCGCAGCAGGCGGGAAGATATCTATTCCCTCTACACTTTCGAAGAGTTGCTGTGCGGTTTTCGCTTCGTTATTGGAAATCCCGTGCATGCTCCCGTTGGTTGAGCACAGCGCATCATACACTCCACCCACAACAGAGTAAGGCGGCTCGCGGTTGGAGAGTATATCGGCATACATCTCATGTATGAGTTTTTTCGGCTCAGGCATATCGATATCCTTGATAATTTCACGCCTTCCCGCCTTCCAGGCATTGAGCATTGGCGCAAAAGGCAGGTTCTGGGAAAGATGAAGCTCTGGCAATCTCATGCCGAATCTTCCATCCTCAAGTAGCCGGAGCGAGGCTTCCCATGCCGCAATCCCGCCTGTCCCGCTGCCGATCGCCTGGAAATAATGGTCTGGCATTCGCTTCATAAAAACCGAGGCATCAAGCATCACAGTTCCCATCCCATCCCTGCGCGCCACGTTTCTTGCTCCCCCTTCCGCATGCATTCCTGGCAGTGCAGAAATCCGCTCTGCAAGATGTATGGAATCCGTATAATCGCAATTCTGCCCCATCTGTATAAGGTTTATCGAGTCGGTGGGCTCTTCGGGGAGCCACATCCTTGTAACCCCGCTTGCCGGGATGACAATATAGACTTTTACGCCTGTCAATGCCGATACATGCGCAAACGCACGCGCCGTATTCCCAGCCGAGGCAAGAACGAGTGATGTATCGAGATTTCTGAATTTATGCAGAGTCGGGAAGGCTTCAAGCTCTTTGAAACTGCATGTTTTTATAAATGCCCCCCTCTCAGGCCAGTAACCATTAAAACCGATGTAAAGATTCTTCAGCCCAAGCTCACTTGCAAGCTCCGTGCTTTTGTAGGTGACAGTACCTGAATCCGATGTTATTATCTCGTGTACCGGAAGCCAGTCATGGTATTTTCCCATTCCGGGGGCATTTTTTAAAAAGAGTTTTTTATTCCTGTAATTTGTGCGAAGAAGTGCATTATCAGAGGGACATTTGAGGCTATCGTCAAAATAAACGCCACCGCAGCCTGTACAGACAAGGTTGTATTTTAAATCCACGGGTATTGAAATAATCGGATTATACTGGGAAATGCTTTCACTACATGCAGTTTCGCTCTCTGTCATAATTAATGGTTTGATTCAGGAGACTATTTATGTCTTTCCATTAGAAGAAGATTTTTTTCCTGAATAGGATACTAAATTTGCAACAAAATACTTTTGTCCACTTCTATCGTGCTTTATAATTACTGCAATGCCGTAAAAACTCCCCGAACGGATTCGAGGCAGGATGGGTATGCATATAGCTTGCAAGGGTATTATGCTCAAGAAGACCATCCTTCCCTGCGAAAATCCCTTTCCCTCGCCTCAGTTTATAAACAAAATGCGCATCCCTGTCGCATTCGGTTACAGAATAGTGGAACTCATGTCCAATGATTATTTTTCCTTTCCGTGCAATGGGCGAGTCGGCTGTGGTAAGAGCCACGGTATAGCCGAGAGCCACAAGCTTATCTGTCATTCTTGAACTTGCAGGGAGGATGCCTGCCATTTTATAACTTCGGTCGGTCTCAAGACTTTCATTCAGGTACAGAAGTGCCCCGCATTCGCCGTATATCGGCATTCCGTCATCAGCGGCTTTTTTTATCTGGAAGCGTGTCTTTGAGGCTTCAAGCTCACGAGAATAAAGCTCGGGGTACCCCCCACCAAGGTAAATTCCGTCCGCATCAGGCAAACTG
>DAHXMQ010000024.1 GCA_027371625.1 Candidatus Methanoperedentaceae archaeon
AATATTCTTGGGTTCATCAAAGAGTGAAATTTTGCAGGGATGATATATTCGCTCCTGATATCGGGATATACAGGAACGCTTCTCTTCTATATTCGATAAGACCGCCGATTGACCTTCAGGATGCGATGGCAAAAGTGGCAAAGGAGGTAGGGGCTGACCTGCTTATCAGACCTTTCGGGAATGAGAGGGCTGATCTGGGAAGGTATTTTAAGAATTGTGCCTTGGTGAATTATAAGAGGGCGAGGTTTTATTTATACAGGTCTTAGGTAAAACTACCTCTTCCTCAGCTTGAAAATATATATCAACAATATTATTACAATTCCTCCGCCCAGTATGCTGGCATCCCTTATCTTCGATGCAATAGCTGAGGGTTTTACAACATTCTCGCTTGCTGGCGAAGTAGCATTCGTAACATTTAATGGAGATGCCTTGACTGCAAAAGATGTATTTTTCGCAAGATAGAGGGTAATCTCGCCCCTGTCCTTGGTTATCTGGGTGAAAAATCCAGAAACCTCTGTATGATCGCTGATAATTTTTGTGACATTACTCATGCCACTGGTGCTGGTAACATCAATCCCAGGCGGCAGTACTATTGTTACAGGCGACCCTGCCTGTCCAAGGAACCAGATGCGGCTTGCATTGAAAATACTGTCCTTAAACGTGTAACTAACCTTATATTTGTTCACAATGGGTTCTGAAATATTGATATTTCCAATAATCCCAGGCGACAAGGAGGAATCGATATCAATTACCTCAATTCCCGCTGTTTTATTATTTATCCTGACATCCAGTTCGTTGTCTATTTCGCTTCGTAGCCTGCTGCGCATCTCCTTATCAAGTTTCAGGAGTTCCCATGCGCTAATGAAGCTGTCGTTATTTCCAAACTGAGAATCAACACCTGTCCTGTATATCACTGAATCAACACCTGTATAGGTCTCTGTGTAGCCCCATGTCATGTTGTATTCGTTCACAGTAATATTATTAATCCACTGGCGTTCCGCTCTGGCTGCGCCTGCTGTTGCGCCTATGAGAACGAGCACAAGAAAGATTTTGACGATTTTCATTTCGTTATTACCTCGCATCCGTCCGCTGTAACGAGAATGGTGTGTTCAGCCTGTGAGATAAGCCCGCCCTTGATTTCCTTCAACACAGGGTACGGCTGGATTACGCCAGCTTTTACTAATTGCACAAGGGCGAAATCAACGCGCTCTCCGAGCCATCGTTTCGCGAATGGCAGCGTCTTATACTTTTCTATCTCCTGCAATAATGCTCTTGCAGAAGGATGGCGAACTGGTCTATTGGAGATTAAATGGTATATCTCTGCATTGCCTGCATCGTGTATCTTTCCTGCACCATCGGTGGCGAAAGGTTCGATGGCAACTATATCACCTTCCTCCAGCACAACGCTGTGTGGCATTCGTTTGTTCGGAATTGTGGGCGGAGCGTGCTGTATGTACTGCTCAAGCCCGTGCCCTGTGAGGTTGATTATGGGTTTGAAACCGAAGGAGCCTATGGTATCCTCAACCACGCCCCCTATTTCGGAGGTATTCACGCCTGCGTGGATGAACTTGAGTGCGTTTTCAAGGGCGACTTGTGCTGCTTCCACAAGTTTTGGATTGCCTGAGAGGTCAACAGTGACTGCAGTATCTGCAATGTACCCGTCGATATGCACTCCTATATCCAGCTTCACCATATCCTTCCCGAAAACAGTCTTGTCGTTGAAAGATGGGGTTGCGTGCGCAGCCTCATCGTTTCTTGATATGTTCACAGGAAAGGCAGGCTCACCCCCCTTTTCCCGTATCAGGTTTTCGGTGAACTCAGCCACAGTTAACAGGCTTTCTCCCTCAACAACCTTCCTGGCTGCATCCATCTCGGGTGACAAGCACAGCATCCTCAAGCCTTACTCCGCCGGTTTTTTTGTAATAGAGACCGGGCTCAACCGTGACAACCGCTCCTGCTTTAAGCTCTTTTCCGTTCTCGCCAAGGCTTGGAGCTTCATGGATGTCAAGCCCAACACCATGACCTGTTGAGTGGATGAAGCCTTCCGTGAACTCGCCGCTCTTGCCCCTTGCGGTCTCGTATCCCCGCTCTTCGAGAATATCGCATACGATGTCGTGGATTTCATTTCCGCTGACGCCTGCTTTTATTTTCGCTATCGCAGCAGCTTGTGAATCAAATACAGCCGAATACATATCCTTTAATTCTTTATCTGGTTCCCCACGCATCACAGTCCTTGTCATGTCCGAATAATATCTTTCCTTTTTTGAGCG
>DAHXMQ010000070.1 GCA_027371625.1 Candidatus Methanoperedentaceae archaeon
TTTTGCCATTATGGATGCCAGAAGCTGGTTGTGCGGGTCTATGGAAAGTGGATATTCGATGCGTATCAGCTTATCATCGGCTGGCGCGATGTTCGTGGCGCCTCCCCATGCAATTATGCCCCCTACTTTTTCTGTGATTGACTTTATTTCTTCTGCCGCGAATTCAACGGGCGCAAGTACCTCCATCAGGTCTGCCGTTCCTGCTGCACCAGTTATCGCCCTTGAGCTTGTCTTGGGTATGAGAAGACCGTTTGCTGCGATTACAGGCACCACGAGCAGCGATATTTTATTGCCCGGGACGCCTCCTACGCTGTGCTTATCCATAATCGGATGCGTGTCGAACTCAATTTTTTCACCGGTATCGATCATCGCCCTTGTCAGCCATTCGATCTCATCACTGCTCATCCCATGGATGTATGAGGCTGTGACGAAGGCAGACAGCTCGACTTCCGTAAGATTATCCTTTACAATATCCTGTACTATCTGGTAGATTTCATCCTGCGCGAGCTTCTGCTTGTCCATCAATTTTTTAATGAAACCTATGGAACTCGGTCTTAAGGTCGGGATGATATCTATTGTCAGAGGACATACTTTTCCAAGCTTTTCACAGCATTCCTGGTAAACCCCAACTGTACCTTTCTGAATCATATCGCCAATCTCAACGATTGCAGTCAGGTAGCCGTGGTCTTTTAGCTGTACCCGGTCTCCCCCCTGGACGCCGAGTTCCTTGGCATCCTGTGGATTGAGGACTACCTTGTACCTGCCTGCCTTGATTTGAAGCGGCTTGACTTTAAGTTCCATTGCATCGTACCCTGTTTATTATGCATTCGATTAAATGGTATTTAGAATATTTAGCACTATTGATTATTTGAATAGGTTTTTTGGGCAATATCAGAGTATTTTTAACATATATTTTAATTCATCCACCCTTAACTGCCCTGGCGCTGTTGGAGCATCCACATATCCATAGGTCATGACAGAACCATAAATCGGTGCAATAACGCGCGAGTATCTGCCGATATTGCCCATGGCTATGGTGCATACTTTTCCCTCCGAATGCAATGTGACATCAAGAAGACGGAGAACGTCCCCAAGCGAGCGCGGCATTACAGCAAGTTTGGCAATATCTCCCCCGGCTTCAAAGGATTCACGAATAACGCCGAGCATAACATCATTCTCTGGAGTCCTCTGGAAATCGTGCGTTGAGATTATGACCGTTTTACCGTTGCTTCTGGCGTTTTTTACCACCTTGTCTCTTTCTGCGGCGCACAACTCGATATCGACAGCATCTGCGCCATGCAGCAGGGATAATAATTTTTGAATGCGCTCATCTTCGCTTTCCTCCCATGCGCCTCCTTCCTGTTTCATCCGGTTAGTAATAATAATCGGCAAACCGAGCTTCTTTAGTGCCTGAAGGACTTCGCTTGCATCCGTTTCCAGGAGGTCTATTCGAAGCTCCAGAATATCAGCGCCGAGCTTTTTTGCCTTGATTGCAGATTCGATTGAATTTTTCCCTATGGACGCTACTATTGATTTATTAAGTTCCAGACTTCCTATGCGCACCATAATAGTAGTAAAGGTCATTCAAAATATTTATATGATTTGAAGCAGGTTAAACAAACGAATGAATGGTCTGACAGGGAAAATTAGGAGGGCAGCGACGAGTTTGGTTCTTCCCGTGGATGGGAATAGACTTGGGGAGTGCAAAAATTGCGGCTCTTGCTGCATGTTCCTATATAAATGCCCGTTCCTGCGGTTTGAAAATTCCTCCCATAAGACAATATGCACCATTCACAGGTATAGACCTCCCATGTGCAGGAAATATCCGAGGACAAAAAGCGAACAGGAGCACCAGCCCTGCGGCTACTATTTTATTGAATTGAAGCCAGTGGGCTAAAAAGAACAAACTATTTAGCAGTAGAAGGGAATTGAATACTGAGGTAAGAATATGGGGCTTATAGACAGGACGAGCACAATCATAAAAGCAAAGATTAACAAGATTCTGGATAAATACGAAGACCCGAGGGAGACTCTTGATTATTCGTATGAGAAGCAGCTTGAGCTGTTGCAGAACGTCAAGCGCGGCGTGGCAGAGGTCACGACCTCGAAAAAACGCCTTGAGCTTCAGAAAACAAAGCTTGAACAGAACATCCAGAAACTGGATGAGCAGGCGCGGGAAGCCGTGAAGGCTGGAAGGGAGGACTTAGCAAGGATAGCACTTGAGCGAAAGAGCA
>DAHXMQ010000036.1 GCA_027371625.1 Candidatus Methanoperedentaceae archaeon
TCCTCTTGCAGATAAGGCAGTGGAAGGAAAGAAGGTATTGATAGTGGATGATATCACGGATACAGGTAAAAGCATCGCACATGCAAAAGAGTATATCCCGCGTATTCGATAAAAAATCTTTATCCTCTGACTCTTTGACCATTCATCCACCTGAAAGCAATATTAAATTGAAATTATATATATTTTCCTATGAGATCATTCAGTTTCCTCTTCGACTCTAACGGGATTTTATCAGGCGACGTGATAATTGCCCCGGCTAATGCACTTGCACAGATGCAACTTCGTTGTAAGGTTATTCTTGGAATAGCCTCCTTGATGATGTTCCGAACAGCCTCCTCGTTCTTCATTGCATTGGCGATTACAGTTTCGATATTGACATCCTCTTCATGCCAGACATCATAGTCTGTCACCGTAGCAATCATGCTGTAGCACATCTCGGCTTCACGCGCCAGTTTCGCCTCAGGAAGTGCGGTCATCCCGATTATGTCAAACCCAAGGTTCTGATAGACTCTCGATTCTGCACGTGTTGAGAACTGAGGTCCTTCCATGCAGACGTATGTTCCCTCATCGTGGACAGAGTATCCAAGTTCACGTGCAATATCAGAAAGCAAGGATGACATCTCAGGGCAGAAGGGATCTGCAAAACCTATGTGAACAACAATCCCGTCTTCAAAGAACGTGCTTTCGCGGGTCTTTGTCCTGTCGAAAATCTGGTCAGGTATAACTATATCAAGCGGCTTCATTTCAGGCTTCAGGCTTCCTACTGCAGAGGCTGAGATTATCCTTTTCACGCCAAGTTTCTTGAGGGCAAGGATATTGGCGCGGGAATTCAATTTGCTCGGGGATATGCGATGCCCTCTTCCATGCCTTGGGAGAAATGCTATGTTTGTGTCTCTGAAAGACCCTATGGTAATGGCATCAGAGGGTTTCCCGAAGGGCGTATCGATTTCAACTTCCTGCACATTATCCAGCATGGAGGTGTCATAAACCCCGCTGCCCCCGATTATTGCAATATCTGCCTGCATAATCATGCGCCTTCATATATCCATGCCTTTTTCCCGGAAATGGTTTTTGCCCTTGCTATGCCTCTTCGTGCCATCTCGTCGAGTATCTCCTCTATCCGGTCTGGCTGGGCAATCTCAAAGCTGATGGGGTCGATATTATGGTATTTCAATAAACCAGACCGTATTTTTTCAATATCCCACTCATCGAGTTTTTCCTTTGCCATAAGGCGTGAGATGATATCGATCATATCCTCGATAAAATTCCAGGGATATACTATCCAGCCCCATTCACGCACCACCTCGCCGCAGTAATCGGGTTTGATTTCTGAGGTGTATAGATACTGCAATACTGCGGTTCTCACCTCTTTCGGGTTCTGTTTGAGGACATACTCTTTTGCATGTGCGATGCTTTTACCTGTATCCGTGATATCATCCACTATCAATACCTTCTTTCCTTCCACTGCCTTATCTGCAAGAGGATACCTTATCGAAGGTCCTGTGCCTGCATTTGCAGTGCCCACATAATGTTCTATTTTAAGGCTTGTCAGGTCATTGAGCCCAAGGAAATCGCATAGTACCCTTCCTGCAAACCAGCCACCCCTTGCAAGAGCGATAATCGTGTCAGGCTTATACCCTGATTTTTTAACATCGTTGGCAACATGCCTGCAAAGATCGTATATATAGTCCCAGTTGGTTATAACACACTTGAATTTATCAGGAAGTACCATAATAGCACCACATCGAAAAGGTATTATAGTGACATATAATTTTTGTAAACATTGGATTACACGACAATCCAGACCAAGCACTCATAATTATTATTATATGATGAAATAAATAAGTATTTATACAGTAAAAGATTAGTATTGTTGGTTGATTCGAAATGGCTATAAAAAAGCAGATTAAAAGTGAAGATACAAAGCGCGTTCCTACGGGAATCACAGGTTTTGATGAATTATGTGGTGGAGGACTGCTGAGGAACAGAACATATCTCGTATCAGGGGCAGCAGGTGCTGGTAAAACTATATTCGGGCTTCAATATATTTACAATGGCATTACAAAATACGGGGAAAATGGTATCTACATAGCGACAGAAGAACGTCCTGAACAAATAAGGGAAAATGCCAAGGAATTCGGATGGGATTTTGAAGCCCTTGAAGAGGAGGGCAAACTTGCGATAGTGGACGCATGCTCCACTAAAATCGGCATACCATCGCATGAAAAATATGTGGACGTTCGACCATTCGATATGCGTTCGATGATGGATCAGATTATAGCGATACAGGATGACATCGATGCAAAAAGATCGGTCGTGGATGGAACCACCTCAATAGGTTTCTATCTACAGGATCCGGCAAAGATAAGGGTGGAGCTCCTGAAATTAAGCACAACTCTTGAAATCCTGGGATTGACTTCACTTATGACCTGCGAAATAATCGATGAGGACAATCCAAGCAGGTTTGGAGTGGAGATGTTCGTTACTGAAGGGACTATTTTGATGTATTATAAACGGACGGACAGCGTCAGGGTGCGCGGTATTGAGATATTCAAGATGAGAGGATCTGACCACAGCAAAAACATTCATCCTTTTGAAATAACTCAAAACGGCATAGTGGTGCATCCCCATGAAGAAGTCTATACGGCTTAAGGAATGAAAACGCTGATAGTATTGAATTTTAAGACCTATTCGGAGAGCACGGGCGAGAAAGCGGTCAGGATGGCGAAATACTGTGAGGAAGTGAGCAAAGAGTCGGGAGTTGATATCATCGCCTGTCCGCAGATACCTGATATATACAGGGTAGCATGCTCTGTAAAAATACCTGTCTTTGCCCAGCATATCGATGCTGCGGGTGCTGGAAGTTATACTGGTCATATCACTGCCGAATGTGTCAAGGCAGCCGGAGCCGCAGGAACTCTTATAAATCACTCGGAGCGGCGCCTTCTGCTGTCTGATGTGGACTCTGCCATACAAGCCGCAAAAAAGGCCGGGCTAAAAACAATCGTATGCACAAATAATGTTGCGGTTACCTCGGCTGCTGCTGCATTGTCACCTGATTTTGTAGCTATTGAGCCGCCTGAACTTATAGGTTCGGGGATTCCTGTTTCAAAAGCCAATCCTGATATAGTGAGCGGCTCTGTAAGTGCAGTAGAAGTTGTTAATCCGCGTGTTAAAGTCCTCTGCGGCGCAGGCATTTCCACAGGAGATGATATGGCCGCAGCACTTCGGCTCGGTGCGGCTGGCGTGCTGCTGGCTTCAGGGGTTATAAAGGCAAAAGACCCAAAGGCGGCACTTTTTGACCTTGTGGGAAAATTATAAACCGAAATAAAACGCAGATTTGCAAAATGTCCACAGTAGAATCAGCGTGCAGAGAACTCATAGAACAACTCCTTCGAAATGAGATAACAGACGAAAAAGGATTGAATGCAGCTAAAAAGGAAATCAGCATACGCTACAAACTTTCATCTCTGTTGAGCAATTCGCAGATACTTGCAGCCGCTATGGAAGAAGAAAGGGAAGCTGTACTTTCGCTGCTCCGGTTAAAACCTGTCAGGACGATATCGGGCGTGGCTGTGATAGCAACCATGACCTCGCCTGCTCCCTGCCCCCATGGATTATGCGTCCCCTGTCCAGGAGGACCGAATTCAAAATTCCATTCACCGCAGAGCTATATGGGTGCAGAGCCTGCAACACGAAGAGCAGCACAGAATAATTTTGACCCTTACATGCAGGTATCCTCACGCTTGCAGCAGCTTTCACAGATAGGACATCCACTTGAAAAGGCAGAGCTTATCGTCATGGGGGGAACCTTTACTTCGCGAACGCTGTGCTATCAGGAGTGGTTCGTGAAGCGTGCTATTGAAGCCATGAATGATTTTTATGGTACTGAATGGAGAGAAGGGAAAAATTACTGCTTGGTCGAGGAAGTACAGTCGGGCAATGAGAGCGCACGCATAAGGAATATAGGGATTACTATAGAGACAAGACCTGACTGGGTGGAAAAAGAGCATATCGATACCATTCTTAACCTCGGGGCGACGAAGGCGGAGATAGGGGTGCAGAGTATATACGACTTTATCCTTGCAGGCATACAGCGCGGGCACACGGTGGCTGAAAGTGCTGCTGCCAATATGAGGCTTCGCGATAGCGGGCTGAAGGTGGGATTCCATATGATGCCGGGACTTCCGGGCTCTACGTCTGAATCTGATTTTCGCATGTTCAGGACATTGTTTGAGGACGGGCGCTTTAAGCCTGATTATCTCAAGATATACCCGACGCTTGTGACTGAAGGGACAAAGCTTCATGGGATGTGGGAAGTCGGTAATTATGCGCCGCTTGAGGTTCTTGAGGCGGTGGAGTTGCTTGCAAGAATCAAATCCATTCTTCCCAAATGGGTCAGGCTGCAGAGGATACAGCGCGATATCCCTGCATATCAGGTGCTTGCGGGAATCAGGAGAAGCAACATAAGACAGCTTGCCAAACAGCGACTTGCGGAAATGGGAGGGAAGTGCAACTGCATCAGGTGCCGCGAGGTGGGGCACAGGATGAATGAAGGGGAGGAGCCTGAAAAAATCGAATTGACGGTGGAAGAATACAGGGCGTGCGGCGGGAAAGAGCATTTCATTTCATTCGAGGATACTGAGAAGGATATTCTGATCGGGTTTATCAGGCTGCGCTTCCCTTTTGAGCCGCACAGAAAAGAGCTTCTCGGCGCAGCGCTGGTGAGAGAATTGCATGTTTATGGGGCAATGGTTCCCCCTGGCGAGAGCGCAGGCGAGGCTCAGTGGCAGCACCGTGGATACGGTGGGGAGCTTCTGTCGAAGGCTGAGGAAATTGCAGCCTCGGCAGGATATGAGAAGATAGCTGTGACAAGCGGGGTGGGCGTGAGAGATTATTACAGGAGGTTCGGGTACGAGCGAGA
>DAHXMQ010000042.1 GCA_027371625.1 Candidatus Methanoperedentaceae archaeon
TCGTAGGTCCTATCGTAAATATTTCCTTTCATAATGGAAGTTCCCACGAGGAGTGCATCCGCTCCAGCTTCCATCATTCTGACCGCGTCCTGGGGAGTGGATATTCCGCTTTCGCTGATAATTATTCTATCGCTGATGAGCGGAGCCAGTTTTTCTGTAGTTGTTATGTCCACCTTTAATGTATCGAGGTCGCGATTGTTTATCCCGATGGTGCCGGCGCGAGTATTAAGCGCATTCTCAAGCTCCTTTCCGTTATGCACTTCCACAAGAGGCTCGCGTCCACAGGACATACACTCGTCCACGAAATCGCTTAGCTTATCGCCTAGAATCCCTGCGATGAGTAGAATCAAATCGCAATCCACTTCACAGATTTGTGCCTTATCGATGATGAAATCCTTTCGCAGCACAGGAAGGCTTACAGCCTGCCTCACCGAGATAAGATTTCCGATACTTCCTTTAAAAAATTGCGGCTCTGTGAGCACCGAAATAGCCGCAGCACCTCCCGATTCCATTTCTCCTGCAAACTGCGCGGCATCCTCAGGGGTTACGTTCCTTATAAATCGTGCAGGCGAGGAGGGTTTGACCTCTGCTATCAGGGGAATAAGGTTTCGCTGTTTCCTGACTTTTATGATGTCATGGAAATTCCGTGCATATAAAACCTTTTTTTTCTCTCCATGTGGTGGAATCCTTCTCCGTGTTGATTTGAGTATTTCATTGATTGTCGGATGCATAATTCTCTTAGCTGTACATTTTAGTACGTCAATGTACAATTATGCTCATTGGATATAAGTTTTATGGTTATTGCATTGTCTTCAGAAGTGTATTGAAATGGGCAAGCCTTGTCTCCCACTGTGTATTGTTCTTGATTTCATTGTGGCACTTAAGGCAGGATTCGGACGAGTCCAGATGGCATTTGATGCAGTCCACATTTCTCGGGCGGTGTATTGTTATTAGGTTACCGCCGCTCGGTTCCATTGCGTCCGGAAAATCATGGCACTGTCCACATACTATGGTACCATTGACGAATTGAGGAACCGTCGGGTTTGTAGTTCCGTGGCATCGTTCGCATGTTACATTCCTGTTGATGGGATGGGTATTGTGGTCGATTTTATGGCATTCAGGGCAATAAAAGCCCCCTTCCACATGCTGTTTTACCTCGTATGCCTGCGGAATGTACTTCTTTCCTGAAAGATGACAGCCTTCGCATATATTCTGTCCAGCCGAAATAAGCGGTGTGAAATTCGAAGTCTGTATTACGTTTATCTCTCCACCAGAGGGTAATTCAACCTTTGATTCTTCGATGGGATGCAAATAAACGAAGAAAAATATGATTACAAGCCCGACAGCCACTAAAACAATTAAAACAGCAATCGTTTCAGATTTCATTCCTTCACATATAGCACGCCTTTTCCATTAACTATAACGTTGCCTTCGATTACGATCTTTCCACCATGTTTAAAAAGTATGTGATTTTGTTCAAGGGTTAAACATGTGCTTCTGCCGTCTGGAGTATGGATACGGCTCTGGGCTCAGGCACCAGGTCTATCTCAGGCAGTATATCCACATAGTTGGCAAGCTCGTGGTATATTTCATGCCTCGGGCTTACGATAATAACATGCGCAGGCGGATGGATTTTCCTAAGCCTCCCGATTGCGATGCTTGCCTGATCCACAAGGGGCACGATGGCAGCGGCAGTGCAACTTCCCCTCAGCGGGCTTTTCATTACGTGTACGAGAATATTGTCTGCAAAAGCAGGTTCAAGTTTCCTTGCACTATCTGCAAAAGTCATGTGCCCGTATCTCACGAGATCGCAGAGAGCTATCTTAACTTTTGAAGCGTCGTCTGCTCTCACTACAGCCATCGAATTCATATCTTCCCCCTGTTTTTCACTATCCATTTTTAAATTTAAAAGGTAGTATCACCAATATATAAAGTGGTGATAATTAAGTGCTACTTGATTAGCATTCTATACCTATCGTACTGTTTATATCATGCCTGCATCGTATAGTCGCTGATGAAAAAGGACTATCTGCGTTATTTTCCAAAGAGCTCGTACTATCCAAACCAGTTCGAAGCGATGGATGCCATACACGAGGCTCTTCTTAAGAAACAGGTCGTGTTGTTCGAAGGGGCGTGCGGGACGGGGAAGACGCTGAGTGCGCTTGCACCGGCGCTGCATATTGCGAAAACAGAGAAGAAAACAGTGGTTATCGCCACCAACGTCCACCAGCAGATGGCTCAATTCATAGAAGAGGCAAGGGAAATAAAAAAACAAACGGACATCAAAGTAATCGTACTCAAAGGAAAAATGCTGATGTGCCCGAAGCCTGATATGGATTACGACACATGCAGTCTGCTGCGGGATAACACGTACAAATTAATCGAGCAGGAAAAGGACATCTGGCAGTTGAAAAACGAAATTAAATCCGTAAAGGACAAAATGAAGCGGGTCAGGGAGCCGGGTCTAATCGAGCTTCAAAGGGAACTCAGCCTTGAGTTCGATAAAGAAGAGCGCCATCTCCATGAGCAGAGGAAAAATTCATGCGATATGCTGCTTCAACTGCTGAAAGGCGATAATGAAGAGTTCCGTACATGGCTTTTTTCGGGTGTGCGCACGCCTGAGGAAGTAGCGGAGTGGGCGATGGAGCACAACAGTTGCGGGTACGAATTACTTAAAAGGTTCATGAAGGAAGCCGATCTTCTGATATGCAATTATCACCATTTTCTCGACGAGGAAATCAGAACCAACGTGATCGGCTGGATGGATAAAAGCCTTCAGGATATTATCGCAATCTTCGATGAAGCCCATAACATCGAATCGGCAGCGCGCTCCCATTCGTCCATGAAGCTTTCGGAATTTACCATAAACAGGGCGCTGGATGAGGTTCCGGCTTAACATCGATTATCTC
>DAHXMQ010000074.1 GCA_027371625.1 Candidatus Methanoperedentaceae archaeon
ATTCACTGCCACAATGATTTCGGGATGGCTACATCCAATACCGTTGCAGCACTCCGTGCCGGAGCAAGCGAAGCGCATGTTACAATAAACGGCATCGGCGAGCGGGCAGGAAATACATCGCTTGAGGAAGTTGTGATGGTGCTTTATTCATTGTACAAGCATAAAACAAGAATAGACATAAAAGGTCTGTACACCACATCACGGTTGGTAAGCAGGTTGAGCGGCATTCCCGTGGCTCCCAACAAGGCAATCGTTGGCGGGAACGCCTTTACGCATGAAGCTGGCATTCATGTTCACGGGCTTCTTGCGAATACTTCAACCTACGAGCCCATCACGCCTGAGCTTGTCGGGAGGGAGAGGAGAATCGTGCTTGGCAAGCATGCAGGCAGAAGCTCTGTCGTGCTTGCACTGAAGGAGCTTGGATTATCCGCAAGCGAAAAGCAGGTTGATGACATAGTCATGAGGATGAAAGAACTCGGCGACAAGGGAAAGCGGGTAACCGACGCCGACCTTCAGGCGATTGCTGAGACTGTACTTGGCATATACCAGGAAGCCAAGGTCAAGCTTGAGGAACTCACAGTGGTTGCAGGCAATACAGTGATGCCCACAGCCTCGATTCGGTTAAAGGTTAATGGAAACCACGTGGTCGAGGCTGGTGTCGGGACAGGACCAGTGGACGCAGCCATCAACGCATTGAAAAAAGCCGTTTCGGGTGTGGCTGACATCCAGCTTGATGAGTACCATGTGGATGCGATAACAGGAGGTACTGATGCCCTCGTCGAAGTGTGGGTAAAGCTCAGTAAAGGCGGAAGGACAATAACAGCCCGCGGCGCCCGCACGGATATTATCATGGCGTCTGTTGAGGCTGTACTTGAAGGAATAAATCGTCTTGTTCAGGAGCAGAACAGGAATTCTTAGGAAATATTTATACAATATTAACCTGTGGTAGGAGAACAATGACAACAAAAATGTCGGGCGCAAAGGCGGTCATCGAATCGCTCTATAAAGAGAACGTCGAGGTTATCTTCGGCTATCCCGGCGGTCAGGTATTACCACTGTATGATGAACTTTATGATGCAAATATAAGGCATATTCTCGTAAGGCACGAGCAGGCAGCCGCACATGCTGCAGACGGATATGCAAGAGCCACTGGCAGGGCGGGTGTATGCCTTGCCACCTCAGGACCTGGAGCCACGAACCTTGTTACAGGGATAGCGACTGCTTACATGGATTCAATACCCATAATAGCCTTAACCGGGCAGGTGCCCCGTCCCCTCATAGGCAACGATGCGTTCCAGGAAGCGAATATTACTGGAATAACCCTTCCCATAACTAAACACAACTTCCTTGTACAGGATGTAAAGGATATACCAAGGATTTTCAAGGAAGCTTTTTATATCGCACAGACAGGGCGCCCTGGTCCTGTGCTGATAGACCTTCCCAAGGATACCCAGACTGAAATGATAGAATTCGAATATCCACAGGGGGTAAAACTTCGAGGATACAAGCCGACATACACCGGAAATGAACAGCAGATCAAAAAAGCTGCTTCCCTTATCCTGAAGTCCGATAAGCCGATTTTCTACGTAGGAGGAGGCATCATTTTCTCAAATGCATGTGAAGAACTGCGCGAACTCGCGGAAATA
>DAHXMQ010000058.1 GCA_027371625.1 Candidatus Methanoperedentaceae archaeon
CTAAGCCCGATGGCGCCGCTTTTTTCAGGGTGGAACTGAGTCCCCACAACGTTTCCGGCTTCGTTCGTTATAATTGCAGGGAACCTGAGCCCATAATCGCAAAGTGCAGCCTCGTATTTCTCATCCGTGCTAACATGGTAGGAGTGCACGAAATAAACAAATGAGCTGTTTTCCACGCCTTTCAACAATGGAATATTCTTTTTGATGATAATCGAGTTCCAGCCCATGTGCGGAACCTTAAGTTCAGATGGCGGGAACCTTATCACCCTTCCAGGGATTATGCCAATTCCCCTGTGCAATCCTCCCTCCTCGCTCTCGCTTGCCAGCATCTGCATGCCGAGGCATATGCCGAGAAGTGGCTTTCCTTCCTCAACAGCATCCTTCACCACGCGCTCAAGCGTGGAAAAATGCATCATCGCATCGCGGAAAGCCCCGACGCCAGGAAGTATGAGGGCATCGGCGCGGTCAATGGCTGAGGGTTCGTTTGAGATCTCAACGTCTGCGCCTACGTATTGGAGGGCTTTTTCGATGCTTCGGAGGTTGCCGAGACCGTAGTCGATGATGATGATTTTCATTTTAATTTTTTTAAAATTTGTTTTTAATATTTCTTAATCTTTCCGACACATTAGTAATTCATGCTTCTCCCTCACATACCAAGCACAGATTCTGTTGCCTTCCTTTTACTATCTCTATCCTTGTTGTTCCACTATATTTATGGGACAGGTAAATTTCGTTCCTTTCCAATTCTAATGGGTCTTGTGAAATAACAAATGCCTCTTTAATCTTATCCCAGTCTTTATCCCTAATAGTTTTAACATTGTCCAGAAAAATACTAACATAACATCCATTTATTTTTGTTGGGTTTGACGCTTCTAATTTTCTTTCCGTTATATCTACATACTTTGGATCAATATCAATTCCAATAAAGTTTCTTCCTAAATTTTTAGCAGCAACAGCAGTTGTTCCAGTTCCTATGAACGGATCGAGCACAATATCTCCTTCTTCGGTACTCATGAGCAATAATCTTTCTAGAAGATGGATTGGCAACTGGCATGGATGCTCATCTCGTCTTTTCTTATGCCTAATTCGATGAATATCTGTCCAAACATCAGAAACTAACGGTCCGAAAGGGTGCATCTGAGCTTTTTTACCACCATAATCTTGCAAAATGTATCCACACTTTCTGCAGCGTTTATGAGACATTCTGATATCAAAAAATTTATAGTTTTCAGATTTTACGTAATATAAAATTCCATAGTGATTTGGTAGAAGCGTCCTACCAAGTGGAGATCCCATTGCATCCCATGCTATCCAGTGTCTGAATAGCGCAGATTCGTTGAGGGACGAACCAAAATAAACCAACCATTTTGGTATATTGTGAACAAATATCGAACCTGTAGGTTTAGTAATTCTGACCATCTCTTTCAACCAATCACTACACCAAGATAGATATTCGCCAACTTCATGTTCATCATAATAGCTATTATATTTCTTTTTGAGATTGAAAGGAGGGTCTGCAAAGGTAACATCAACACTATTGTCTGGAATATTTTCCAGTACTTCCAGACAATCCCCTGAGATTATTTTATTTAAATATTTATTAATCATTTTTTAAACTCCGTGATTAAGAGTTTTTCAAACCGTGCCAACTCGTCTTTATGAAAAGTAAAAACATCTTCATAAGACGCTACCATTCTTTTCAAATCACCTTTGCGGACATACCAACCAATGCCATCTACAAACCCGATAAATTTAGCCTCGGGATAGTGTTCCTTTATAAGAGAGTCAATTGAGATTTCAGTTTTTGATTTATCACCTTGTCCCGAAGAGGTCGTAACTAAAAAAGAACTTTCAGCAATAATTCTTGGATTCTTTTTGCTCGGTATGATAAAGTCCATTTTACGTTTGGTATCTGGAGCGTTTTCGATAAGTTCACCCAAATCACCTTTTTCAAATGAGATATCTAAGTCATTAAGTAGATTTTCTATTAGGGTTTCTGGGTTTTTTTCACCCATGCCAGAATACGATCCTTTTTCTTTGTATCGTATAAGTGTGTCAATCATTTCCGGAATATCAAATCTCAATTTTGAAATACTTAATTTTTTTAATTCAAAGAGCGGAATGGCGTTTGCCAAAAAAGGGATAGTTGCCCCTTCAAAAAAAATATTAATAATTCCTTTTCTAAAATATTCGTTAGTATTAATCAATTTTTGAATTTTTCCATCCCCCCATTCATTAATTTCTTCAGTGGATTCTTTTTTACACCAGTTATCTTTGAAAACCAATTTTGCTAGCTCTGGATTATCAACTACACGAATAACAGTTATTAATCTTTTCAGATACTCATTTGAAAAACCCGTCAGAGCAAGCAATGCCCTTAATCCATTTTCTTTTTCAGAAACAAGACGTTCAAATTGAGCTTTTTTTAAACCCTCATTTTCAATTTCATTTTTGAGAACAAGCAATGTTTCTTTAATTGAGTTTAAATAGCCTTCATACTTTTCTTCAAAGATTGGATTAAAAAAATAAAAGGTATTTTTTGAAATTACAGTATTAAATTTTTGGTCTGTTGTAGGATATGCCATTTTTAAACCTTCCTAAAGAATAATATATACTCATCTCTCATCGTATTCTGAATTCCTTTTATGGGTTTCACAATTTTCTGATCAAGCACAAACTCATTTTCTAATGCCATTTCTTCAACTTTAGTTTCTAATCTTATTCCACCGGTTTGAATATCATTTGACCCTATTATAATTACTGCATATTTGCCAATATTCAAAACGCGAGACATTTCTGACAATACCATATTCATATCATTAAAGTAATTAGCAAGCTTCTCTTTTTTGGTTTTTCCCTTTAAGCCGATCATTTCATCCCTTAGTTTTGATGTATCATATCCTAAATATTCTAATTGAGGACGATCATTGTCTACATAGTCGATAGCAAATGAATATGGAGGAGAAGTAACAATAGCATCTACTTTCTTATTTCCCAGAGGAAGATTTCGTGCGTCGGCAATTTCAAATCGTGCTTTACCAATTTTAAGGTTAAGCTTGTCTCTTGCATGGACAAACGAATCGATTTGCGCTATGTATCTTTTGAGAACCGTGGGAAAAAGAATGTCTATGCCCTTTGAACATCTTCTCGCATATCCCATAGCATCTAAAAAAGCAAGTAAAGTGATGCTCTTTTCTACATTAAAACGATCATCAAGTTTAAAATTATCAGGCAAAGTTTTTTTGCTCATCAAAATTTTGTAATTTTCGTTGATTTCTGTTTCAACTCTTGATAATTGCTCAGTAAAGACTTTTAGGCTTTCATATTTTACTTTACTCATCAGCGTACAGAAGGGACTTTTTTCAATGCCGATAGAATCTATACCAATAATTGCAGCCTCTACATTTAAAGTACCACTTCCACACATAGGGTCAAGAATCGTATCTCCAGGTTTAACTTTCAAAATGTTCAATATCCCTTTGATTAGTTGTGGATGGAATTTGCCTCTATAAGGAAATAATCCATGTGTAGCATAACCTGTAGAAAAATTTCCCTCCTTGAAGTATGATTTGGTAACCTCAGATCGTCCTTTCCAGACAAGAGGGTTATTATTAGAGCAGATGATATAATGTTGGGTAGGGATTCCATCAACAGTTTTGAAAAACGCGCCACGCTCTATGATTTCGCTTTTTAATAGAAACTTATATTCATAAAATGCAAATTCTAACTCAAATAACTCAGAAGCGTTAGGCAGCAACTCATATTCTTTTGGTAATAAAAAGGAGGTTATTTTAGGTAAATTCTCTATTTTATTAGAATCAGAATTTTGACCCAGAGTTTGTGTTATAGCTATTTCAGACACCTATTCATCTCCTTAACTGTCTTTAGTAATTTTAATACCTGAGTTTTAGCTGTTCTCTCGCACCACTATGCGCTCATCTATAATATAATCACAGCATTTTCACCTGTTATGCTTCTTCTACTTTGCCTTCTCCGAGTAGCTCGTTCGTAATCCTAAAGACCTGTTCAAGCGGAAGCCTTAAAGTATTTGCAATGTTTGAGGGATAAACTCTTTTTTTGCCTTTAATATATTCGAGTAATTCTATCTTAGCCAGTCCATCGGTAATCTCTCTAATTTCAATAACACGTGCCATTTTATCTCGTCTCATATCTCCAGCTTCTCAAGCCTTATCGCCGCCTCTTGCAAAGTCTCATCCTTCTTGGAGAAGGTAAACCGAAGCTTGTGCTTTCCCGCCTCGCTCCTGTAAAAGCTGCTTCCCGGAACAGCCGCCACACCGATTTCGCGCACCAAGTATTTTGCAAAAGCCATGTCATCCATTTTCACACCCTGCGGAATATCAGCCAGAATATAATAAGCCCCTTCGGGCATCTTGCATTTGAATCCAGCCTTGATCAAGGCATCGTAGAGAAGCTTTCTTTTTCCATCGTACATTTTCACAAGCTCTGTATAATACGAACCCGGGAACCTCAGTGCAGTCACGCATGCATGCTGAAGAGGCGCAGGCGCTCCGACTGTTAGGAAATCATGCACCTTCCTGATAGCGGATGTCAGGTTTTTCTCTGCAAGCGCATAGCCGATGCGCCATCCTGTGACGCTGTACGTTTTTGAGAAGCCGCTTATGGTGATTGTCCTGTCCCTCATATTGTCCAGGGAACCGATGCTGACATGCCGTTTCTTGTCGTAAATGATGTGCTCGTAGATTTCATCCGTGACAGCTACAACGTCAAAATCAACGCATAGATCCGAGATCAGTTTCATTTCATCCCTTGTAAAAACCTTGCCGCAGGGATTATTCGGGGTATTAAGAATGAGCACGCGCGTTTTTTTATTGAATGCTGCCGTGAGGGCTTCCTCGTCGATGCTGTTATCCTCGCCCAGCGGTACGAAACGGGGAACAGCACCTGAGACCGCCGCATCGGGTCCATAGTTCTCGTAAAAAGGCTCGAATATTACAGCCTCATCGCCTTCGTTTATCAGGGCAAGCATGGAAGCCATCATGGCTTCGGTGGAGCCGCATGTCACCGTCACCTCGCTTTCCGGGTCTGCCTCGATTCCGTTATATTCGCGGGCTTTTCTTGAAATCTCCTCCCTCAGGTCTTTTGCGCCCCAGGTAATGGAATACTGGTTATAATCCTCCATGATTGCAGAAGCGGCGGCGCGCTTTAATTCATCGGGAGCGGGAAAATCGGGAAAGCCCTGGGCAAGATTGACTGCATCATGTTTTAATGAAAGGCGCGTCATGTCGCGAATTACGGACTCGACAAAATGCTCTACTCTACGAGATAGCATGGATATATCAAATACTCTGGTGTTATATTTAACTTCTGTGGCAATATATCATGGTTTTCCAGTCGAAACGAAGGGGGGTCATGAAGATGATGGATATTCTAACAGCGCCAACGTAACTTTATCAAACTAATCCAAAAATTGATATATAATCAACGATAGAATTAGATGTAGCGGGAGTTGGTAGTCATGTCCGATGAAGTTGTTATTGTGAGCGGCGTGAGGACGGCTGTCGGCAAGTTCGGTCGTGGCTTCAAAGACGTACCTGCCCAGCGTCTGGGTGCAATCGTGATAAAGGAGGCTGTAAACCGGGCGCATTTACAATTGCAGCATGTGGAGGAAGTAATCATGGGCAACGTGATTTCAGCAGGTCTGGGACAGAATCCTGCAAGGCAGGCTGCGATATATGCAGGGGTTCCGCCTGAAACAGGTTCTTTCACCGTGAACATGGTATGCGGCTCAGGCTTGAAGGCGGTCATGCTCGCAGCCCATGCAATAAAAGCAGGTGATAGCGATATAATCGTTGCAGGCGGGATGGAAAACATGAGCCGTGCCCCGCACCTTCTAAGAAACTTGAGATGGGGTGTGAAGTTCGGCGACGCCTCAATTACAGATGCTATGGTGTACGATGGTTTATGGGAAGTATATAACGATTACCACATGGGAATAACAGGAGAGCGGATAGCGGAGAAATATGGCATAACAAGGGAAGAAGCGGATGGGTTCGCCCTGAGTAGCCATCGAAATGCTCTGCATGCAATAAATAGCGGCAAATTCAGCGACGAGATAATACCTGTGGAAAACATCGACAGGGACGAAGGCGTAAGGGAGGATACTTCGCTTGATAAACTTGCAGAACTTCCTCCGGTTTTCAAAAAAGACGGTATCCTGACCGCCGGTAACAGTTCCCAGCTCAGCGACGGCGCTGCCGCGCTAGTACTGGCATCGACAGGAAAAGCAGAGGAGCTGGGATTGGAACCGCTTGCAAGAATAACAGCCTATGCAACAGGAGGAACAAAGCCTGAGGATGTTATGGAGGCTCCGATTCCGACAGTCAGAGCGCTTCTCAAAAAAACAGGCTTTACAATCGGCGACTTTGACCTGATCGAGCATAACGAAGCCTATGCCTCAGCCTCGATTGCGGTGGCAAGGGAACTTGGAATTGACTTTGAAAAATTCAATGTGAACGGCGGTGCTGTTGCCCTTGGGCATCCTATCGGGTGCAGCGGGGCAAGGATACTCGTGACGTTGCTGTATGCGCTGAAGGAAAGGGGGCTAAAAAGGGGACTTGCAACCCTCTGCATTGGGGGAGGAAATGCAGTGGCAATGATAGTTGAGAGGCAGGATGATTAGAAAAATAGGGATTATAGGTGCAGGAACCATGGGAGGCGGCATAGCTCAGGTGGCTGCACAGAGCGGTTTTGAGGTGGTTCTTGAGGATGTAAAACTGGAATATGTAAGCAATGGATTTGCAAGAATAAAAGAAAGGCTTGAAAAGAGAGTGAGCGAAGGAAAGCTTGGGAACGAGGAGAAAGAGCGAATCCTCTCGAATATTAAACCAACCGCAAGTCTTGAAGACTTGAGAGATTCTGACCTTATAATTGAGGCTGTTGTAGAAAAAGAGGACGTGAAAAAAGATATTTTCGAGGAACTGGATAGGATTTGTGCTGAAGAAGCGATTTTCGCCACCAATACATCTTCCATATCCATAACCCGGCTTGCCAATGCTACAAAAAGACCGCAGCGCTTCGCGGGTATGCATTTCATGAACCCTGCATATATAATGAAGCTTGTAGAGGTGGTTTGCGGTCTTCGCACATCGCAGGAAACTATTGACGTAATAACATTTGTTGCAAAAAAAATGGGAAAGATACCAGTTGTGGTTAATGATTCTCCCGGCTTTGTCTCGAATCGCGTGCTCATGCCCATGATAAACGATGCGATCTTCTGCCTTGAGGAAGGAGTAGCTTCGAAAGAAAGCATAGACAGCATTATGAAGCTTGGGGCGAACCATCCCATGGGTCCTCTTGAGCTTGCCGATTTTGTGGGTCTTGATGTCTGTCTTGATATACTTCTGGTTCTTCATAACGAGTTAGGAGAGAAATACAGGCCCTGTCCCTTGCTTAGAAAAATGGTGGCAGGAGGAAAGCTCGGAAGGAAAAGTGGAGAAGGATTTTATGAATACAGATGACATAAAATTAGAGAAGAAAGATGAAATCGGAATTATCATTTTGAATAAGCCTCCTTTGAACCTTCTTGATACAAAAATGCTGCATCGGCTGGATGGCTCACTTGAGGAAATGGAAAATGATGGAAAGATTAGGGCTGTGATCATAACAGGAGAAAAAAATTTCTGCGCAGGTGCGGATGTAAAGGAATTAAAGGAGATGCATCCTGATGAAGCTCTTATTTTTTCAAGGCTGGGACATAACGTGTGTAATCATATTGAAAATTTGGAGAAACCTGTGATTGCTGCAATCAAAGGCTACACCTTTGGCGGTGGATGGGAACTTGCTCTTGCGTGTGATCTGAGAATAGCTGCAGAAGGCACAAAGCTGGGGCTGCCTGAAACGAATCTCGGTATTATACCCGGTTTCGGGGGCACACAGAGGCTCACAAGGCTTGCCGGGATAGGAAGGGCAAAGGAAATGATTCTCACAGGCAGGAGCATGGATGCAAAGGAGGCTTTTTACATCGGGCTTGTGAATGCTGTGGTGAAGGATGAAGAATTGATGGGAAAGGCTGAGGAGGTAGCTGATGCTTTGTCAAAGAAAAGCCCTATAACGCTCAAGATAGCCAAGGCTCTGATAAATAGGAACCTTGAAATGAAAAAGGGGCTCGAGATGGAGATGGTTTCTTTTTCGGAATGCTTTGCTTCTGAGGATCATATGGAGGGCATAAATGCATTTCTTGAGAAGAGAAAGCCGAGGTTTAAGGGTGTTTGATAAGCTTGTATGACTGGCTCTTCTTTGCCCTCATTGCTACCGCTTCTCTTGCTACCACCGCTATCCTCGATAAGTTTATCCTGAGCAGCTACACCAAGGACGCCACAGCTTACTTAATAACCCTCATCGTGGTGCAGCAATTATTCGCTTTTCTCGTTCTGATAACCAGAGGCTATGAATTCACCTATCCGGCATCCATTGCTGCAGCACTTGCTTGCGCATTTCAGATAGTGATGTGGGTATCCTACCTCAAGGCTCTTCAGGTTGAGGAGCCTTTTTCGAAAAAGCCGCGCACTCGGTGCAGTACTGCTTGAAGAAGTCTTTGATTTCCTTGGAAGGATCGGCTTTCTCTTCGCCTATGCGCTCGGCTCTGTCGCGCTTGCGGCAAGCGTTAATGCGCTCCAGCCCCTCATGATCCTCATCTACGTTATATTCCTGAGCCTGTTCATGCATGGGATACTGAAAGAGGAGATAACGAGGGAGACTCTTGCCTTTAAATTCGTGGCGGTTGTGCTTGTGGCGATAGGGATGTACCTGATAGCGTAGTATTATTGCAGCAATAAGTCATAGCCGGGATAGCGAGAAAAGCTATAGGTTAAATATCAAGATTCTAATATACTTAGTAAATAATGACAAAGGAATCAAAATGAAAGAGAAGTTTAGCGTGCAGAACACCAAACTTGCAGACTTTTTCAGCGAGCAGGAGCATGTTAAGCTTGCGTATCTCTTCGGCTCTGCTGCGAAAGGAAAAGCAGGAAAGTTGAGCGATGTGGATATAGCTGTGCGGTTCGATGACACTTTGAGCAAAAAAGAGAGATTTAAGCTGCAACTGAATTTAATTGGCGATATAGCAGCGCTTTTAAAAACAGATAAGGTTGACCTTGTTGATATAGGTGAGGCGCCGCTTTCTCTCAAGTTTGAAATTATAAAGGCGAACTGCCCTGTGTTTGTGAGAGATAAGACATTAAAGATAGATTTTGAGCAGGAGGTTATGTCAAGGTATCTTGACAGGAGGTATTATGAAAAAAGGGCAGCATCTGAGTATTTGAGGAAGGTTGCAGTAAAGGGGATTTAGGATTATGAATGCCAGTGAAAAGATTTCAAGAAGCTTCGAAATATGAAGAAGTACGTGGATTTTTTACGGGAATACAGGTCAACAACAAGGGAAGAACTGGAAAAAAATGATCTGGTAAGAGCTGCTATTTGCAGAATAATCTGGAAGATTTTAACGAGTTTGCCAAGTTCGTAGCGAGATATCTGGAAAAGAAAGGATAAATAATAAATTAACTATTATGTGATTCCAGCGAGATGGATGTCGCATTTATTAATTCAAGGACAAAAACCATGGAACCCTACTTTCACCTCAAAGGCAGCTTCAAAACAAGCGCAGACGCCACACCGGCGCGCGCCGACATAGAAAAGTTCATCGAAGGAGCTAAAGCAACCATCCTGCAGAAAGGCGTTCCGGCAGGGAGAGGCTCCAGAATCATAGGCTGGGACATAAAAGACAACAACATCTCCTTCGACATCGAGTCAGACAGGTACCTGCGCGCCCATGACGCATTCATCCGCCTGCGAAAACCGCTTGCTGCCGTGCTTGGCAAAGGGCACAAGATAGGGATAAGAGGTGCAGAGGTCGAGGAATTCATCGTCAAACTGCCTTCAGAGCAGGCGCTTCGCCAGACAAAGATACCTCATGTTAAAAGCATAGAATTCTCGGACGGCATGCTTACGCTATCGCTTGATGTGGGAGAAGCGGAGCTTGAAAACAAGGTTCCCGACAGGATAATCTCTCTCATCGAGGACAAGATAGCAGCGCAGGGATTCGGAGGCAAAGCGGAGCACTGGAGCCTTCTCTGGGAAAGCCCGAAAAAAGAATTCCCCGTACTTAAATACGGGGTTAAAGACCCGACTGTGGAAGCCGAGAAGCAGGGCTGGATAAAGCGGGGCGCCAGCCGGGGACAGTGGATACACGGGGCGCAGATGACGCATATCTTCAGGACGTTTGAGCAGATCGTGCTGGAAGAGGTAATCAAACCACTCGGTTATATCGAGATGATTTTCCCAAAGCTTGATACATGGGACGTATTGAAACACTCAGGACATGCTAAGGGTGTTTATCCTGAGATATATTATGTTTCTCCACCAAAGACAAGAGACCCTGCGTTCTGGGAAGAGGTAATAGACTATTACAAGGTCACGCTTGAAGTACCTTTAGATTTAATCGCGGAAAAAATAGACAAACCCACAGGCATTCTTTGCTATGCCCAGTGCCCTTCGTTCTGGCCTTTCCTGCAGGGGAAAACCATTGCAGATGACTCGCTCCCGATCAAGGTTTTTGACCGCTCCGGGACATCGCACAGGTATGAGAGCGGAGGCTTGCACGGCATGGAACGTGTTGACGAATTTCATCGGATAGAGCTTGTTTTCATAGGCACGCAGGAGCAGGTTCTTACCCACTCGAAGGAGATGCAGGAGTGCTACAAGCATATCTTCAACGATATACTCGACCTTGAATGGAGGATGGCATGGGTGACACCGTGGTTCATGGCGCAGGAAGGGCTTACAGGGCTGGCAGGGCAAAAAGAGGTTGGCACTATCGACTTCGAGGCGCCGCTTCCTTATAGAGGAAAGGACGGCGAGTGGCTTGAGTTCCAGAACCTGAGCGTGAACGGGGATAAGTATCCAAAGGGCTTCAATGTTAAGTCGCAGTCAGGAAAGGAAGTATGGAGCGGCTGCTCAGGCATAGGGCTTGAGAGATGGGCGAGCGTGTTCCTTGCGCAGAAGGGACTTGAGCCTGCGGATTGGCCCGAGAAGTTCAGGGAAAAGATAGGGGAGATGCCGAAGGGGATAAGGTTTATGTGACTTATGATTCAAATGCCCTATAAAAAATGACTTTAAATTGCTCAGCTTCTGTTTCGTTGATAAAATCCACTTTAATCCCTGCATTCTTGCATTCACCTATAATTCTCTGCACACCTGTACCGATTCCCCGATAAGGCATTCCCTCGATATCTCTGAGTAAAGAAACTAAAATCGGATTCCGTTCTATATGGATACCCATCTTCATCGATTCTATATTAACTGTATTAGGTAAAGTTCCAGGGCTTATAATTTCAACACGGTCGTCGAAAATGAAAATACGTATATTGCTTGATAAAAAATAATTACGATGAACTATTGCATTAATAAGAGCTTCTTCCAATGCTATTATAGGAATTTCAAGAATGCCAGTGGTATCAAAGTGCTGACCTTTCTGTATTTTTCGCAAATTATTTATCAGAAATGCCCTGCCTGCGTTGAACATTTTAGGTACATTCCCACTGATATCACGACTATCCCTATATTCATCTCCAGCGGGCGAATTGCCAAAAAATGAAACTG
>DAHXMQ010000082.1 GCA_027371625.1 Candidatus Methanoperedentaceae archaeon
GACTCTGCGTACCACTATAGACCCCCTTTCATAGCCATTCCGAGACTATCTTCGGCTTGTAAGGAAGCAAGCTCTCCACAATTCGGACAGCGTCGAAGGAGGGATTTATTTATGAATATATAATTACACTCTGAACAAATCCATTTATTCTCAGGATTAGAGTTTTTAGCTCTTTTGTGCGTCACCTGTACTGACGATTCTTGAAAGTATCGGATTAAGTATTCGCTTGCATACTCCCATGAAAATTTATCGTTCTGTTTCCACCCTAAATATCGATACCCTCCATGTCGTAAGTTAAATCTTTCTAGGCGATCAATTTCTTCTAAATATGCAGAGGTAAAATCCTTTCGGGAATCAAGCAAAGCCTTGAGTTCCAGACAAATCGCATGGGGTATTTCCTTAAATGGTCGAAAATATCTAGATAGGGTTGACCCAAATCGCCTATCGATTTCTTCAAGACTGATTGGTGGATTTATGAAACGCATTCCATTTGCCGCAATACAAAAATCCCACCCTCCTGAGAAGGCTCCTTCAGCATACCATTGGATATAGTAATAGCCAGTTAGGACACGGACACCATTTCTATTAGTTATGAAGAATATGTACGGACGTCTCGATTTAACAACTCCTCGTCTCATATTTGGTGAGCATGTTGAAAAAAGTCCGTAAGTTGATGTTTCAATATTCGGATCACTTTTATTATCGCCCGGTTTCGTTACCCAGCGTATAGGAAGGGGACTTATATCATCGCTGTAGTAATATGAAAGATAGCCTTCCGGCTTGGAAGTAGTTTCAAGTGTTATCCAAGGTGGATTAGGTGGCGCAATAGAGATCAATTTGAATCCATCCTATTATTCAAGTGTTGGCTCTGCATATAAAGTTAACGTCATTAAAATTATAAAAGGATAGTAAAACACAGCAACCATAAGCAATAGAACCCCTCATGTACCCGCACGGGATGCCCCCGACCTCTGTCAGGGGTAGTTACTATATCCACGCTCATTCCTGCGCATCCATAGGCGATAGGCGCTCCTCCGATGCGAAGCAGCGGGCAGTTCCAAGTTGAACTTGTGTGTTTGCTCTCGAAACCTGTTTCCAAAGCTTTTTATTGACGAACCATGTCTCTTAAAGGATATGAGAGCCGTCATTCCCTTCAAGAAAAACAATGCCAAATCAAGACTGAGAGCATTGCTCTCCCAGGAAGAGCGCGAAGGTTTCGCGATGGCAATGCTCAATGACATGGCAGAGGCACTGCTCGGCTCTGGATGTTTCAAGGTCATCGATTTATTGACAACTTCGCTCATTGAAATCAAGGGGTTAAACACCGTTTTAACAGAAAAGGGTTTGAACGAGGCATTGAACGAATACCTGGAAAAAATGTCCTCGCACTCGATGGATGAACCTGTTCTTATCATAATGGCTGACATCCCGCTTGCTTCAATAAAAAACATCAGCGATATTATTTCCTTCCAAGCCGATATCGTAATCGTGCCTGGAAGAATGGGAGGCACTAATGCACTGTTCATCCGCAATCCTTCAAGTTTCCGCGTGGATTACTATGGTGCAAGTTTCTTAAAGCACATTGAGATCGCACGCAGGAACAATCTTGAGATCGAGGTTTCCGATTCCTTCAACCTCAGCACCGACATAGACGAGGTCGCAGACCTTGTGGAGGTTCTGATACACGGGAAAGGTCAGGCTGCGCATTACTTGAAAAAAATCGGGTTAACTCTTCTGGAAAGCAACGGGCGGGTCGGGGTTAAGAGAAAGTAAGAAAGCAACAGAAAACTATATTTGGAGTGACTCCAAATTTAGAAATGTGAAAGGTATAAATGGGCTGGAATTATCCCCGAAAAAGATTGACTATCTGAAATTCATCAGGGAGAAGAAAAGGGCAAAGACCACTGAAATATCCGATGAGTTCAAAGTCGATCCTTCCACGACGACCAAGATATTGCTCGAACTCGCGAAGACTGATTTTATAACCTATACGCCCTACCACGGCTGTTCCCTGACAGAAAAAGGTATCGAATACGTGGAATTCCTGAACAGGCGGCATGGGCTCATCGTGTGCATGCTTGTAGGCATGGGGATGGAGGCAAGAGCTGCATGCCATGCTGCCGGAAGATTCGAATATTTCGTGACAAAGGATGTGGTTGATTCCCTGTGCAGGAATTTCTCTCATCCCGATCAGAGTCCTTGCGGAACTAAGATAAGCCATGACACATGCTGCTGTTGCGGGAGGACGTGATATGAAATTAAAGCCGGTATTTATCATTTTGCTAATTGTTTTGCTTGTAAGCTTCGCAGGTTGCGTGCAGCAGCCAGAATCAACCGGTAAGATCAATGTCGTTACTTCCATTTATCCGCTTTATGAATTCTCCAAGCGCATCGGCGGTGATAAAGCCGATGTCTCGATACTGGTTCCTGCCGGCGCCGAGCCGCACGACTGGGAGCCGGGTCCGCAGGACATAATCAGGATCGAGTCTGCCAGGATATTCGTCTATAATGGCGCAGGGCTTGAACCCTACGTTGATAAGATTATAACAAAGACCGAATCAACGAAATTGATTGTCGTGGATTCAAGCGAAGGCATTCCGCTGATTAAAGAAGGGGGAACGCCTGACCCACATATCTGGCTTGACCCGGTGCTGGCAAAGCAACAGGTAGATGCTATTGAGAAGGCGTTTATTAAAGCAGACCCGGAAAACAGTGATTATTACACGGCAAATGCACAAGCACTCAAGCAGGATCTGGATGCACTGGATGCAAATATTTCAAAAGAACTGGCTCCTGCTAAAAAGAAGGTATTCATAACCTCTCACGCCGCATTCGGCTATTTTGCAAAAAGGTATAATTTGACGCAAATAGCAATCGCAGGACTCTCGCCAGATATCGAGCCAAGCCCTGCACAGATTGCCAATATTGTCACACTTGCAAGAGAAAATAAAGTGAAATACATTTTCTTTGAGACCCTGGTAAGCCCGAAGCTTTCAGAGACCATTGCGAATGAAGCCGGGGCGCAGACGCTGGTGCTTAACCCGATAGAGGGACTTTCAGAGGAACAGCAGAAGCAGGGTGAGAACTACTTTACTATAATGCATGAAAACCTGAAAAATCTTAAACTGGCACTTGAGGTTCCGAATGGATGAAAATATCATTGAAATGACGGGAGTAAGCTTCAGGCTTGACGGGTTGCGGATTCTAGAGGATATCAACCTTGAAATAAAGCGGGGGGATTTTCTGGGAATCATAGGTCCCAATGGCGCTGGCAAGACCACACTTTTGAAAATAATGCTCAACCTCATTAAACCGACAAGTGGCGAAATAAAATTGTTCGGCGAGGACATACGCCGCTTTAAGGACTGGTATAAGATAGGGTACATTCCACAGCACGCCCTGCGCTTTGACCCGAATTTTCCCGCCAGCGTGTTTGAGGTGGTCTCCATGGGCAGATTCTCAAAAAAAGGGCTTTTCAAAAAACTTGGAAAAGAAGATTTGCAGGTAATCAACGATGCGCTGGAAACCGTGGGCATGAATGAGTACAGGAACAGAAGAATAGGTGAACTCTCAGGAGGACAGCAGCAGCGTGTTTTCATAGCAAGGGCGCTGGCAAGCCAGCCTGAGTTATTGATCCTTGATGAGCCCACCGTCGGTGTGGATATCGCAGGGCAGAAGGAGTTCTATGATTTTCTTGAAAAATTGAACCATGAGAAAAAAATAACGCTTGTGCTTGTAACCCACGATATCGGCAATATCAGTTCCCGCATCGGGAAGCTTGCCTGCATCAACAAGAAGATGTTTCCGGACTGCCATCCTGAAGAATTATTCGGCTATGCACCCGAGGGCATGAAGTTCGTGCATCACCTACATGGGGACTGACATGCTGGAAATCTTCCAATACGGTTTCATGCAGCGGGCACTGGTTGCCGGGGTAATGATAGCGATCGTGTGCTCCGCCATCGGCACGTTCATAGTATTGAAAAGACTCTCGATGATAGGTGACGGGCTTTCGCATATTGCTTTAGGGGGCGTTGCTCTGGGCTTGTTTTTAAATGTCTATCCTGTCTTATCGGCTCTTGTATTCTCGGTATTGAGCGCTGTGGGCATCAACCGCCTCAGGGGTGCAAAAATTTTTGGCGATCTTGCGATAGCCATATTTTTTTCTGCCGGGCTTGCTGTGGCTGTGGTTCTCCTGAGCCTTGCAAGGGGTTTCACTGTTGACCTTTTCAGTTATCTGTTCGGGAGCATTCTTACAGTCAACGAGACAGACCTTGAAGTTATGCTCGGCATGGGCATATTCACCCTCGCGGCTGTTGTTATTTTTTACAAGGAGCTTTTTTACATCACGTTTGATGAGGTAGCCGCAAAGGCAAGCGGCATTCCCGTAGAGAAATTGAACACGCTGCTTGTGGTACTGACAGCAATAACGGTAGTAGTATCATTAAAGATCGTTGGAATCCTGCTTGTTTCTTCCCTTCTTGTGGTTCCTGTTGCCACAAGCCTTCAAATTGCCAGAAATTTCAGGGAGACGATTTTAAGCTCTATGGTTTTTGCAATATTCTCCGTAGTGGCAGGATTGATATTCTCCTTTTATTTTAATCTGGCAGCAGGCGGGGCAATAGTATTTACCTCTGTGATCACATTTTCAATTGTAATGATTTATAAAAAGTCGAGGCGGAAAGTTTATTAGCTCACATTATAAGTTTATTGCATCATGCAGCTTGAAAAACTAAGACACGGCACAGAGCTTTTAAAACGCGGATTTGCTAAAATGCAAAAAGGCGGGGTGATAATGGACGTAACCACGCCCCAAGAGGCGCAGATAGCAGAAAGGGCAGGTGCCGTGGCTGTGATGGCTCTTCATGCAGTGCCTGCCGACATAAGAAAAGCCGGAGGCGTAGCCAGAATGGCTGACCCCCAGGTTATTGCTGCTATCATAGATTCTGTCACCATACCCGTGATGGCAAAAGCGAGGATAGGGCATTTTGTTGAGGCTGAAATTCTCGAGGCGCTCGGCGTTGACATGGTGGACGAGTCAGAGGTATTGACGCCTGCCGACGAGAGCTTCCATATAGACAAGACAAGATTCACCATACCTTTCGTATGCGGCGCTAGAGACCTTGGCGAGGCGCTTCGGCGGATAAACGAAGGCGCAGCAATGATAAGGACAAAGGGAGAAGCTGGAACGGGGGACGTTAAGGAGGCTGTCCGTCATATGCGGGCTATCATGGGCGCGATAAGGGAGCTTAAAGGAAAGGGGCAGGAGGAGCTTATCCAGACTGCACGGCGGATAGAAGCGCCTATAGAGCTTGTAAAGGAGACTGCCGAGCTTCAGAGATTGCCTGTGGTGAATTTCGCTGCGGGGGGCATTGCCACGCCTGCCGATGCTGCACTGATGATGAGGCTTGGTGCAGATGGTGTTTTCGTGGGCTCAGGGATATTCAAGGCTGAGAATCCCGAGAAGATGGCTTTTGCAATCGTTGAGGCTGTGAATAATTATGATAATCCTGCCGTGCTTGCCGAGATCTCAAAGGGGCTCGGGGGGGCTATGAAGGGGATCGATATTCGAAACCTTACCGAGAAGGAAGTGTTGCAGGCGAGAGGGTGGTAGATTTATTCGAAGTTTAGAACGGGTTTGACGAATAGAATGTCCACATTAAACATTTTTATTTCTGGAACCATTGACTTGAGTCCTCTCAAGCATTTTCTTTGCAAGTTCTAAATATTCGATGCGTTCTTTAGAACCGGGATGAGTGAAACCATAGAAATAAAAAAACAAATATTCAAAACTTTCTATAATTTTTTCAAAATAACTTGGTCGCTTATTTCTTGTAAAGGGCTCGGAATAAAACTTAAACAGTGCATTAATCATAGCTTCTGGATTTTGAGTTCGCAATACAGCCTCTCTATCCGATCTAACCTCTTGCGGAATTGATAATGAATTCGCAACCTTGATCCCATAAATAGAGATAATCAAAGAGATAAAAAGAATTATACCTTGTGCAGCCGAAATGTTAATAGAATTTGTTCTATAATGTATAATAGAATAGAATGCATATAAGAGTGGTAAACTGAAAAGTAATATGATAGTACGACGTACAAAAATATCACGATTGAAAATATGGCTGAATTCATGAGCTACTATCGCTTCAATTTCTTCCTCATCCATAGTTTCAATAAGTTTCTTTGTTACAATTAAATAATCTCCAAAAAATGAGAGAGCTCCGGCATTAAATCCATATCGAAGGATTTTTACTCTGATTTTAGTCATATTATATGCTATCATATTTTTTTTAATCATTGCATATAAGATAGGATATTCCGATTCTTTTATGCCTTTAATTTGTGGAGCTTTTTCCATATTGTTTAACTGAGTAAAATACTATATAATAGTTATTATAGCGATGTGAAAGTAATCTGTTATGAACTTAGTTTCCAAATTCACCCATCAATTAATTCGCATCAACATCTCCGCATACAGATCTATCGAACATTCCACCCCATGCGTATCATCATTCAAGCACCTGCGCCTCCAATAACTATTTTATCTCATAATCCCGATATGTAATTATATGACCACCATCACGCTGAAAACTAAAGGGCTGCAAAACGAAATACTGGAGAGGATGGTCTCTTTAGGTCTGGCATCCACGAAAAAGGAGGCAATAGACTTTGCATTACTGAAAATGGGATTCGATATTGGACTTCTGAAATCCGAAGAGATACTTAAATTTATCGATAAAATCGTAGCCAAAAAAAGAATGAGTCCCGAAGAAGTAGCTGCTGAAATAGAACGCGTGAAAAATGAAAGTCTATCTTGATTCTTCAGCAATTATTTATGCCTTTGAGTTTAAAGACAGCAACTCCAGGAAAATCCTGGATTTAATAATTCGTGGAGAAATTGAAGCACATATAACTCAAAAAGTAATTAAGGAGACAAAAACTTTTTTTGTACGCAATCGTGGTGAGAAGGCTTGGGCTGCTGTTAGGACAATTTTAACAAGGCATTTTAAACTCATCAAAGAAACAAGTTATTCGATTGAAAAATACCGAGGAATGATTAAAGACAAGGATCTGGAGCACCTTGCTGCATTTAAAGATTTGAATCTGGATCTGCTGATAGCGTATGATAGAGATTTTAAAGATATTTCTGGATACATCACCCCAAAGAATTTTCTTATAAAAATAAATAAAAAATTTAATAACGACTTTGAATTCTGAAATTTTGCGACCATAAACCTTTTATCTCAACCAACCTTTTCAGCATATTATGGTGGATTTCGAGGAGATCGAAGAGGTTTACAAAAAGCTTGAAGGAAAGCTTACGCGTGATGATTTTAAGTCAAAGGTAGAAGAGAAAGTCACCATGATGAACGGGCTTTGCGATTCAAAGACCGCAGCCATGCTCGTGGCAAGCGAGTTCGGGCTTAATGAGACAATAAAAATCAGGGATATGACGGGCGATAAGGGCAATGTCGTCTTTATTGCAAAGGTAATCTCGGTAGGCGATATAAGAGAATTCACGCGAGATAACGATACAATAGGCAGGGTCGTGAACCTGACGCTTGCAGACGACACGGGCTCAAGCGGGGCAGCTCTCTGGGATGAAGCCTGCGACCTCGTGAAGATAGGGGACATAAAAGTCGGACAGAGCCTCAAGGTGAAGGGATACATAAAAGCGGGGCAGCGCGGGCTTGAGGTCAATGTGGGTAAAGGCGGAAGTATCGAGCATGTGGAAAAGGAAGTGCCTGTGAGTATAAAGCCTTTGAAAATTAACGAGACCAAGCCCGGCATGAACGGTTTGAATATCGTTGGAAGGGTTATCGATATAGGAAAGGTGCGAACCTTTGCGCGCAAGGACGGAACTACGGGGAAGGTTACAAACGTGACCATAGGGGACGAGACTGGTAAGATAAGGCTCGTGCTGTGGGATGGAAAGGCAGAGTCGCCAGGTTTTAACGTTGGTGATACTGTGGAAATAACCAATGCCTATGCGCGTGAGAATACCTTCAGTAACCAGACAGAGCTGAATCTGGGCTCTGGCAGCGGGATTGCAAAGAGCAACTGTGTTGTTGACTACTCAGAAGCCCTCACGCCCATTTCCGACATCGGAATAAACCAGGCTTACAGCGTGGCAGGACATGTCTCTGGAATCGACGAAATCAGGGAATTCGAGAGGCAGGACGGCACCAAGAGCAAAGTATCGAATATCTACATCTCGGATGATACAGGAAGAATAAGGGTGGCGCTGTGGGGAGAGCATGCAGAGCTGGTTAATGAGGTGGATATAGGAAGCGAGATACGCATTATCGATGCCTATGCAAAATCTGGCAGGAACGAGGAAGTGGAGTTGAGCGCTGGCGCAAGGACAAGGATACAGATTATAAGAAAATAAGTAACATTACTTTCACCCTGCTCTAAGAAGGTTTATAGCCGTGCGTGAAGATTTAAAAACATAAATTGTGCACCGGGAACAATAAAACGTGCACTGGAGGAAATCATGGAAAGAAAAGGATTGGAAGATCTGCCGGGCGTTGGTCCGGCAACAGCAGAGAAACTCAAGGAAGCCGGCTACGGCTCAATCGAAGCCATCGCAGTATCCTCGTCGTCTGAACTTGCAGGCATCGCAGATATCGGCGAATCCACTGCCCAGAAAATCATAAATGCAGCGCGCCAGGCTGCCGACGTAGGGGGCTTTGAGACCGGCGATGCTGTTCTTGAGCGGCGAAAGCTTGTGGGCAAGCTAAGCTTCGGCACAAAAGCCTTGGATGAGCTTATGGGCGGTGGCGTGGAGACCCAGGCAATCACGGAATTCTACGGCGAGTTCGGCTCTGGAAAGACACAGGTGGGGCACCAGATGGCCGTGAACGTGCAGCTTTCGCAGGAAGAGAAAGGGCTTGGCGGGTCTGCGATAATAATAGACACAGAAAATACCTT
>DAHXMQ010000102.1 GCA_027371625.1 Candidatus Methanoperedentaceae archaeon
CTCATGCCCTGCTGCACCACTGCCCAGTCGCCTTTTTCTGTCAGGAAAAAACAGTGGTGGTACAACTGGTAGCCGTCCTGGATGCAGGAGTTGTCCACCTTTGCAGACATCCTGCTTGAATATTTTAGCTTCTCAATCCTGTCTGAGGAGAGTGAAAAAATCTCGCCGCTTTTCTCGATCTCTTCAGGCGCTTTTCGCGACACTGCGCCCTTCCCTCCTGCGACTGCTATGCCGTGCTCCTCGGGCGATAGCGCCATCTTCAGCGCCCCGCACGTTGTTGTTGTGGTTCCAGAGGAGTGCCAGTCAAACCCGAGCACGCAGGAGAGCGCCTGGAACCAGTAAGGGTCTGAGAGCCTTTTTAAGAATTCATCCTGACCGTATTCGTAGATGAGCGCCTCGCTTATGCCGCCGGCTAATTTCACCATTCTCTTGAAAAGCCACGGCGGCGCTTTTCCGCTGTGGAGTGGAAGGCATACTGTGCCTGTACGCATGAAGGATAGTTGGGGGCTGCTATATTAAAGCTGATGAAAGCATGGCGAAAGTGTTCCGCAAGTATTTATGTATTTGAAAAGTATCTTGGTGAAAGTATATGAAAATGAATGCAGATATCAAAGCCGAACTGATCTCCATTGGAGCAATCGACATAGACACCTCGCTGCTCGGCAGGATTACAATCCCCACAGCAGGACCCGGCGCTGGCGGCAAGGCTTTTTTCTTCAGGTCGGGGAAGCGAAGGGTAAGGCTTGTCGTTGACCCGGGCTCGCCGCTGCGTGCTTTCAAAGACAATGGCGAGATTGTGATAATGAAAGGCGGGAAAGAACTTGTGCGGGGAGAACTCGAAGAAGAGCTCATCCACTGTCCCGGGCAGGCATACATAACCATGAGCGAGCGGTGCATCTATGACTGCAAGTTCTGTCCTGTGCCGAAACTAAAAGGCAAGGTGAAGACAAAGGAGGAACTGCTTGCGCTTGTGGAGGAGGCGCACAGGCTCGGGAGGATGAAGGGGATATCGATAACCTCAGGAGTTGAGAAGTCGCCTGAGAAAGAAGTGGAGAGGGCGGCAGAACTTGTCAGGGCTTTGCGGAAATATAATGTTCCGATAGGCGTATCTGTATATCCCACAAAAGATTCCTCGCGCATCCTGAAAGAGGCGGGAGCGAGCGAGATCAAGTACAACGTCGAGACCATGGACCGTGAGATTTACGACAAATACTGCAAGAAGCCGCCGCTTGATTTCACGCTTGAATGTCTGGAGGATGCCATAGAAATATTCGGGAAAAATCATGTATTCACGAACTTCATAGTCGGACTTGGGGAGACGGACGAAACAGTTGAAAAATATTACGAAGAGCTTGCAAAGATGGGGGTAATCCCGGTAATAAGGGCTGTCGGAGTCCATCCCCTGCGCTTCGGGGAACTGGAGGCTGAGCGCCCCACGAAAGAGAGGTTGCTTGGGCTTGCGAAAATGGCAAGGAGGATTCTTGATAAATACGGGCTTGATGCAAGGGTTTCGAAGACCGGGTGTTTGCCATGCACGGGGTGTGACCTGAACCCGCATATCGATTTATAAAAAAATCTCACACCATGATTCAAGAACTCAAAATCTCACGCAAGGATATGGATTTGATTCAGGCTGAACTCGAAGCCAACAAACCCTACGAAGCCTGCGGCGTGCTTGTGGGAACCATAAACGGCAGCACGGCGCTTGTGGAGAAAGCACTGCCTGTTGCAAATGCAAGGCGCACGAGGACGAGTTTTGAGCTTGAGCCGAAAGAATTTTATAACGCATGGAGCGAGGCTGAGAAGAATGGCAAGGAGATAGTTGGAGTATATCACACACACCCAGTTTCATCAGCCGTACCTTCGCTCTGGGACAGGGAAACCATGCAGAACGTCCTTGGGGTGTGGCTCATTGCAGGCGCTGATGGGATGAGGGCGTATGTGTGGGAGAACGGGGTCAAAGCTGTAAAAATAATGCTTTGAAAACATTAATGCCCCTCACTACATCTCCTCAATCTTCATAATTCTCATCATTGGATAATCCAGCTCCTCATCATACGCCAGTTCCACCGCAGCTATAGTATTTTTATACAATATCTGCAAGCTCACGTGCAGCATGCGCCCCTCAAGCTCGCAGTATTTGAACCTTGGATTCTGCTTCTTCTCCACCATCTCCCTGTCAATCACCACGCTGATGCTTCTGACATAAGGCTGGAGAGCCACGCCTTCCTCTATCGCTCTTGCAAGGTCGTCTATCGTATCAACATTTATGGGGGTGCCCACAAACTGGTGGTACAGCGCACCGAGCTTGATGCCTGCCTCGAATACTGCATTATCTCGTTCACTTATATTCATCATAAAGCGATACCTCGCTTTATGAGATATAGGGTATGCGAAGCATACCCTTGGTTTGATAAAACTTTCTTAAAGTTTTCCATAAAACCTCCGCCCGATCGGGCTTAAGATATACCCGAAAATCAGGATAAGCAAGAGCAGGGCTGCAATTTTTACCACTTCAGTATAACCCAGAAAAAAAACAACTACATCAAAAAAAAGCAACAGGGTCATCGGTGTAAGGACAGCAGGATTTTTCAACTTGGGATAGGCTATCGTGCTTATCATCAGCAAGGATAGAATGACAAGAAGGATTGCAAATATACTATCAAAATACGGCACTGAATCCCTAATCTGGAGAAACAGTGCCACGGCAAAACCACCCGATGTTATTGGTATTCCATCAAACCCGTCTTTTTTCCCTGCTGCATTAAAGCGTGCAAGGCGAAGCGTTCCGCATACAAGGAAAAGACCGGAGAATACCCATGCAAAATATTCCATATTCCTGTTCAGGAAATAAAAAGCAAGAACGGCAGGCGCAAGCCCGAAAGAAACCACATCAGCCAGCGAGTCAAGATTTGCGCCAAGAATCCCATAGCCAGAATACCTTGCGACTGCGCCGTCTGCGCCGTCCGCTATCACAGCCATAAGAACAAGCACGAGTGCGCTATCAACTTCTCCACGCAAAGCGTTTATTACCGAGGCAAAACCGAGCAGGGCATTGACAATTGTAATGATATCAGCCGGCTTGATGAGTTTCAGGATATTGTCTCCCATTATTTCTCCCTTATCTTGCTTCTTTTCACTGCGATTACAGTCTCCCCTGCCCTCACTTTGTCATTCACAGCCACCACAAATTCATATACGTCTGGAATTATCACGTCCACACGCGAGCCGAAGCGTATCATGCCTATGCGCTCTCCCCTTTCCACCTGCGTCCCGTCGCTGACATACGAGACAATGCGCCTCGTAAGAACGCCTGCTATCTGCGTTATCTCAAGAATTCCACTACCAAGATTTATCACGACATGATTTCTTTCATTTACATACGAATCCTTGTTAAACGCAGGTATGTAACCTCCAGGTTTATAATCTATATGTGTAACCGTACCAGCAAGAGGAGAGCGGTTCACATGGACATTGTGGATGTTCATGAAAATTGAGATACTCCTGTCCTGTATGGAGATTACCCTGCCGTCGGCTGGTGAGATGGCATCGTCCTCATCCCCCAGTGGAGTGCGCTTGGGGTCACGGAAGAATATGAAAAAAAAGAGGGTTAAAGCAAATCCGATGGCGAACAGAAAAAAGAACAGTATGGAGATAAGCCCCGGGAGCGTCTTTGAAAAATAACCTGTAACAGTGGTGAATAATGCCATTCCTCCAATCCATGAAAACGAACCTTTAGCCAGCATGCTTGAAAATACCTCTTACCAGATTCAAAATCCCGTCAATCATATCCAAGACCTCGGGAAGTATTTTCAATACAGCGTATGCGATTACGAATAATGCTATGAGAGAACCTACTTTTGCAATCAGCGTATGTGCAACATAAAAACTCGTATCGGGGTCGCCAAACCATGTCATTCCATAAGCATCGACCACAAAAACATTCCTTATCAGGTTCAAGCCGTATATCACTGGTACAGAGACAAGGAACGCCATGGCAAGCCTCTTAAACGGTGCCCTGACGCTTGCGATTATCCCTATGAACAGCGCAATGCTTTCAATCGCAGTGCATGCAAGGATTATTTCGACCCTGTAGCCGTTGACCGCAATAATGTTCCAGTCCGTTTTCGTTACCATAATCCCGAAAACCGAAGCAAGCCAAATCGTCTGGTTCACCACTGTTGAGATAAGCCACTCGTTCATCGAAGGGATTTCGGAAAAGACAAAATAGGAAAGTCCGCCTATGGCAGCCGCGGTGGATGCCATGGAGATAGATGTCATGGTGCTTACACCGTTGATGTTCCCGAGAAGGCTTTTGTCCTGTTTTATGAGGACAATACCGATAATTACGGAAAAAGCCGATGCAAGCACGGTTAAAAACACATTGGTATAATCCGCAAGCCCAAAATAATGCTGCCATTGCAGCGCCCAGTGGACTGAAAAAAATAGCCAGCCTGCGCCTGCTATCGTGAGTTTGAGCCTGTTCTCATGAGGGATAATAGAGGCTATGACAAGCAACCCAAGCGCAAGCCAAATGATGTTTTCTATCATATAATTAACGATAAGTCTTTTATCTGAACCTTTTTTTCTTTTGTCAGAATAGCCTCTACAAGCTTATTAAATTTCTCATTATCCCTGATTTCACGCACAAAGGCTTCCTTAATGATGTCGTTTGATAATAACATGGAAAGCTTTTTCAGTATTGAAAAATCAAATTCCTTTTTCCAGCTTTTTTCATAAATACCAAGGCTGTTTTCACCTGAAATAGCGCCAGATAAAACCTGTGCCGCCAGTTCACCTGAGCGCCTTGCATAGTATATTCCCTCGCCCTCGAACGGGGATACGAACCCAGCAGCATCCCCGGCGAGAAGAGCCCTTTTTGAAAAAGTTTTCCTGGCTGGCTCAAGCGGTATAAGTCCCTTTTCACCTGGAATATCAGGGTATCCCGTCGTTGATGAGGTTCCTTTCAGCACATGATTTTTCTTTGGTGCAACCCAGGAATAACCGCATCCTTGCAATTCCATTTCAAAATAATCCTCTGGTTTTTGGTCTATTCTCTGCTGCACGCAGAAGGCATATTTTTTTGCACCTCCAAAGGAAGAGGAAAGCTCCGAAACACCTGATGCGATTACAACATAACCTGAGAGTATATGCTCTTTTTTTGTCCTGATATCGACAAAAGAATCCTTTTCATCTACCGATAGCACAAGGTCTTTTTTTAACTCGCATCCTGCGCTTATAGCCTTGCCAAGATTATATGAATCGTAGGATTCCCGGTTTATGGAGTATTCAATCGCTCTCCTGTACGTTATTTCAGCCGTAATATCATGAAACGATATTCTGACACCTTTTAATTCCCTCTCTACAAAAACCTCGTTTATTCCGTATCTCCTTGCGTACTGGGATGTGAGAATTCCTGCACATACCTTTTTTTTCTTGCAATCTATTATCAGGGTTTTATAACCAAAGGATGACAGTTTTTCTGCTGCAAAAGAGCCTGCAGGTCCTGCCCCTATAACTGCAACATCATATCTCATGGAACCTCGAATCTATTTTCCCAGTAATGATATAGGCGGAATCAAATGCGATAAGGAGCAATAAGGCGTTTATGCCTATTATATTCAGAATCACAAGCACAAGTATCCCAAGCTTGAGGAACAACCTGTAATCGAATGCAGCATCCAAAGCCTTTACGTTTATTACTTCTTTCATTTCGTCAAGGGCGGCAAGGGCGGCAATAGGAAAAACCATGAGCGTGATTTTGGCTCCGTATAAAAGAATAACAAGAAGTATCGCACCAAGCCCGAAATAATGTCCTGTGCTGTTTATCTTGCCAGTTATCAGACATCCGAGCACGATTCCTCCGAAAAGGAGGTAAGCATCGGCATCACTCTGCATCAAATATCCCATTATCAAGCCGTATGTAAGACCGGGAGGTATGGCAAAAAGTGGATGGAAAAGCTTTTTATCTGCAATATCATCGGTGAGTTTAATCAACGAACCTGCAAGAAAACCCAGTATCAAAAGTGTTGGTAATTCCACGCCTCAGATGCTAATTTTAAGAATTAAATAGGTTTCTGTCCAAGGTTCTGTCAAGTCTTCGATTTCTGAGCATATCTGTCAAAAATAGGTTGCTGAATGAAAGGTCGAGAAAGATTTATTGAACAGCTTGAAAAGTATAGTGATG
>DAHXMQ010000114.1 GCA_027371625.1 Candidatus Methanoperedentaceae archaeon
ACATCGTGTGGAAATACAGCGGACCTCAGGTGAACTGGCTTGAACGCAAGGGATTTTTAAAAACTTAATTTATGGTCAGTGACAGGAAGCTTCGCCGCATGGATGAGCCTTGCCTTTGAATACAAGAGTTTCATATATTCCACAGTCCTGTTAAAAATATGTTTTGCCTCTTCCTGCGTCAGTTCTGCATCCTTCAACTGTGGCATGGGGATTCCGTCCTTTCCGATAAACTCCATTAACAGGATGTTCCTTTTTGTAAAATACGGTTTCGGCACCCTTACCCCTGCTTCCTCGGCTCGCTTTAAGTTCTTGAATTCCTTTTTCGTCCATGCAAGGATTATGTCCTTTCTGGATTGTTTAATCCCGACAAAACGAGGGTCTCCCAGAATATATTCCTTCATTGCATTAAAATTCGCAGTGGAAATGAGATATATCTTCACGGCAATTTCAGAGATATCGTCTTTTTTCGCGAGAGCATGGAAAAGATTTGCCTCTTTTCCCGTGCTGAAGCAGCCCCCGAGAGCTTCGATATATCCTTTTCTTGAAAGCTCATATAACGCCATCAATGTTGCCTCATCAAAAACGTCTGCAAATGTTTCCATGTCGGAAGCCTTGATGCGCATGCGGAATTCATCGATTATCTCATCCATGCGGCGAAGCTTCCTGTCACTGACCATAAATTAAGTTTTTAAAAATCCCTTGCGTTCAAGCCAGTTCACCTGAGGTCCGCTGTATTTCCACACGATGTCCGCCTTCTCGGTCTGGAAAGACCACGGAACTACTATAACCACATCCCCTTCACGAATCCATGTACTTTTTTTCATTTTACCCGGAATGCGGGCAAGCCTCACCACCCCATCCATGCACCTGACCCTGAGTTTATTTGCTCCCAGCAAACTTTCAACTGTGCCCAGTACCTCGTTCGCACTTTTTTGAGGGATACGAATCCTGGTAAACTCCTCAGGCTGCTGGTTTTTATTGTTTCGCTGTTTCAGTATAACACCTCGTGATTGTTTCGCATGCTTCTTATTGCCCATGCTATGTAAAGTTTACTGATTTGAAAATTCTGCCAAATATTTAAAGTTCAATTCTTCACTGAATTTTCAAATACGATACTTATTTTAGAAATCAATATAATGAAGCTGCCAATGCCAAAAATACTCGGTCTTGAAGGAACTGCATGGAACCTGAGCGCCGCTGTGGTTGATGAAAAGGATGTAATAGCTGAAACCACTGCCACTTATATGCCCACAACAGGAGGAATTCACCCGCGTGAGGCTGCGCAGCATCATGCCAGCCATATCGCAAAGGTAGTAAAAGAAACCCTAAAGATATGCGGAAAGGATATAGATGCAGTGGCTTTTTCTCAGGGACCCGGACTCGGTCCGTGCCTACGAACCGTTGCAACCGCTGCAAGGGCGCTCGCTTTGTCCATGGAAGTTCCCCTCATAGGCGTGAACCATTGCATAGCGCATATAGAGGTGGGAAGGTGGAAAACAAAAGCTTGCGACCCTGTCACATTGTATGTCAGCGGTGCGAACTCGCAGGTTCTTGCTTACAGGGCTGGGCGATATAGGGTCTTTGGCGAGACGCTTGACATTGGCATAGGGAATGCCCTCGACAAGTTCGCAAGGTTTGCAGGATTACCTCATCCCGGAGGACCCAAGGTTGAGGAGCTTGCAAAAAAAGCCACCCGATACACTCCCCTGCCCTATACTGTAAAAGGCATGGATTTTTCTTTCTCAGGTTTAACGACTGCCGCGCAGGAGGCTTTGAAAAGCTCAACTTTGCAGGATGTCTGCCACTCCTTCCAGGAGACTGCGTTTGCGATGCTGGTGGAGGTGACAGAGCGCGCTGTGGCTCACACAGGAAAAAACGAGGTTCTTCTGGCAGGCGGCGTGGGGGCGAATGTGCGCCTTCGTGAGATGCTCGCGCTCATGTGCGAGGACAGGGGCATAGAGTTCTACGCGCCTGAGAAGAGGTTCATGGGAGACAACGGCGCCATGATAGCATATCTCGGTCTTTTGATGTATAAATCAGGTTATAGAACAGCAATCGAGGATTCAAAGGCAAATCCCAACTTCAGACCTGATGATGCGGAGGTAATGTGGCGATAATTGCAAGCGGCGCCGAGGCTGTTATAGCTCTTGAGGGAAATACCATAATCAAGACAAGGATACAGAAGCGCTATCGTCTGAAGGAAATCGACGAGAGCCTGCGCCGCGAGAGAACAAGGATAGAGGCAAAACTCATCTCAGAAGCGCGGAGGTGCGGTGTGCCCACGCCTATAATCAGGAATGTAACAGACTTCGAGATAAAAATGGAGTACATAGAAGGAACTGCGCTGAAAAACATAATCACCCCTCAGCTCGCCGAGAAGACAGGAGAGCTTGTGGGCAGGCTTCATACCTGCGGGATAGTGCACGGAGACCTTACCACCTCGAACATAATGTTTAAGGACGGCAAGCTCTACCTCATAGATTTCGGTCTTGCTTATCTTGATAAGACTCTTGAGGCGAGAGGGGTTGACGTGCACGTGCTTTTCCAGACATTTGAGAGCACGCATGAGAACCACGAGGAGCTTACCGAGTCTTTCAAGAAAGGATATGCCAGAACTTTTCAGGGCGCGGAGGAAGTGATGGAGAGGGTGAGGGAGATTGAGGCGAGGGGAAGATACGCCTAATTTTCTTCGATCTTCTTCGCATGCCTCAACTCCACAGCAACTCCCCTTCCGCACTCCTTCATCTCCCACCCGCTCATGAGCGCACGTCCGACCCCGAAAAACTTCTCGCCCTCTACAATAACTTCGTCGCTGGGGCGAATCTGCGGGTCAGCATCAACTACGCCGGGAGCAAGTACGCTGCTGTGGGGAACGAAATCGCCTATTTTCACCTTATAGAAAGGATATTCACGAAGCCGCATTCCACCTTCCGCAGTCAGAGCAACAGTGCCATACTGCGGTATCAATGTCGCAAGCTGCTGTTTGCCTGCGAACAACTGGAACTTGGGATATGGCGCCCTTACATTAGCATTATCCATGACAAGCATCTCGCCTGCCCCGCACCCGAACTGGTAATCAGCAGTCGCATGGAAAATGCCAAGGTTTGCTTCCTCGCTTCCCCGCCCTTTTGTAGGCTCAAGCTCGGAAACGGTAGTTCTCAGTTTATCGATAGAGGTGTTTGAAGTGACACTATCATCGGCTGTATAAATGAACCCAAGACCAAGCTCGCTTTCCACGGATTCGCAGATATCCCTGTATGCCCCGTGCACATGTGCGATTATGTTTTCGTATTTATTCTTTTGAAGGTAATTCTTCAGGCATCCGGCGACCCATGCTCTTTCCTCCAGATCCCAGTGTCCTGTCACAGGTGTATCATAATGTGCAGCAGGGTACATCAACTCAAGCTCTCGAGGCACTATTCCAATGGGGGATGAGATGATTACCTCATGCACGTATCTCCTGTATTTTCCCAAGGCTTGAAAAAATTTCTGATGCGACTGCGAAAGAGAGTATGGTTTTTTTGCTGAGCAGGGAAGAAGCACAAGCGTGTCCAGTTCCGGCGCAGTATAGCGTTCTATTACCCGCTGTGCAAATCGTTTTATCTCGACCCTGTTAAACGATTCCGAAGTGTTGGCATACAATGTTTTTGTCCTGAAGATTGGAGTTCTTTTTTCAAGGAATGCATATTGTACATCCACAAGCCGAAGCGCTGCTGTGAGCCACGGTCGCACTCTGCACTGGCGCTCGACGTACTCGCGAAGCTGCCCTGTCCTTATGTGCTCCCGGATATTGCGTAGCTCCTCGGCAAGCTTGTTCGAATTGTGTTTTGAAAGAAGCTCGGCGCGTTCTTTTTTGGGCATTTTAAGCAATCCAGCGGGCGTATTCGCCAAACAGACAGGGCATGCACAGGGAAATTCATGCAGTTCATCGAGATAAAATTCGCCTGAATTCGTGAGGTAAATGTCCTGGTATGCCCTGATTATCGGAAGGGTTTCATCCACTATATCCACGCCCAAGTACACAAGCATGGAGAGGTTAAGAGGTGTGGCAAGCGCAGGTGCATAGAGCAGCGTGTCAGCACGCGTATTTTCCTTTAGCCTGATTATCGAATCCACAAACTCTCGAGGCTTATTTTCAAGCTGTTTTGCTGCACCGAGGACGTACAAATCCGATGCAGTATATTCTTGGGCGAAAGGATGCACGACTATGCCTGTATTAGCGGGCTGCGCTTGCTCAAACGAATCATGAATTTCTCTTATGATTTCCTCCCTTGTATGCAGGGGAAGTGATTTGTGGGGAAGAATGACGAGTTTTTTGTCTGGAGCAAGTACAGGTGGTTTTTTTTTCCAGAGGGAGCAGGAATCGATTATCGAGCAATCATTTTCGTGAATCCTGATGATGGCAGGGGTTGATATTTCCTTATCCAGAGCAAGCTTGCCGATTCTGGCTGCTGCATCACGGTGAATAATTTCGAATATTTTGCTCATAACAGAACTTTTTTGTGCTCTATGTGAGGAATTTATTTAAAACTGAGCATGTAGTTCTGCGAGCCATGGTTTTAAGTATCAATGAAGTTAATAATCCATAGGTTAGTGACATGGTCGAAATAATACTCATTTAAATGACAAACAAATAAAAAAGGGCGCAGGCATTAAGCGAGCGCCCCGGCAGTCTCTGACAGACTGATATCTGGTCGATCACGTCAAACTATCTTCTGCTTCCCCATTATTTAAGGATTTGCTTGTGCGAATTGAAATAATACTTTCACACCGCTTGGAAATGGCTCAAATAGTCCGAAAGCAAGGTAGAAATCATGCCGAGGTAGTCTAGCAAGGTAAGGCGCCAGACTAAGGATATGGTCGATCACGTCAGATCGCCGCGGGTTCGAATCCCGTCCTCGGCGCAGTGATCAGTTTACTAACCTATTAACTTCGCACCTCAACCCCTTCTCCTCACATCTCCTCAAGACCCTCTCAAAAATGCCGCTATAATAATCCTCTTTCTTCAGAAAAATCCTCTCGTACTCCGGCAGCAGCTCCGGCTTAAACCCCTTAACGAACTCCCCGACCCTCTCCCACACTCCCTCCTTCAACCTCAGCTTATCCACAAGCACATACCTCGGCTTCGCCTCAGCGATAGCATCAACCAGCGCTTCGATATCAGTAAAATAAGGCATCACAGGTCCAAGAAAAACCCATGTATTGATTCCGTTCTTCCCAAGTTCCTTGAGCGCGAGCATTCTTTCCTCAACGCTCGATGCGCCAGGTTCCATCTCTGCCCTCACACCATCATCAAGCGCGGTAAGTGTCATGCCAACTTCGACATTTGAAAATTGTTTCAATAGCTCCACATCCCTCAGCACAAGCGAAGACTTTGTCTGGATGCACACCGGAAAATCATGCATCAGCAGCAGTTCAAGGCACCTGCGCGTTATTTCATACTTCTTTTCAGCAGGCTGGTAAGGGTCTGTCACAGTTCCGAAACCGACAACACCTTTTTTCTTCGCCCGCAACTCCTTTGAAAGCACGCGGGGCAGGTTTACTTTTACCTCAACGAGTTCGCCCCATTTTCCTTTATAGTGGATAACAGAAGGCGCATAGCAATAGGCGCAGGCATGCGCGCAGCCGCGATAAGGATTGAGAGCATAATCAAGACCCGGAAGCTGCGAGGGTGAGAGCGCGGTTTTTACCTTTAATTCTTTTATCTTTGTATCTGCGTTCATCTGCGGTTCATTATCCGAAAAAGTCCTCAAGCCCTTTCTGGTATAGCGTATTTTTCAAAAC
>DAHXMQ010000140.1 GCA_027371625.1 Candidatus Methanoperedentaceae archaeon
AGCCATACACAATGTCATATTCGCAGGCTACAGTGCGGATTCGATCCGTGAGCGTATTTATGATAGCGCCTGTAAAATAGTTGTTACCGCTGATGCAGGTTTCAGAGCAGGTAAAAACATACCCATCAAAGAAAACGTCGATACTGCACTCGGGAAGCTGGAAGGCACTGTTAAGAATGTGATTGTCTATAATCACGCCGATGCCAGGATAAATATGGAAGAAGGAAGGGATTTCTGGTGGCATGAGGAAATGGCAGACGTTACGCAGGAGTGTGAACCTGAGATAATGGATGCTGAAGATGCGTTGTTTATACTATATACAAGCGGAAGCACAGGAAAGCCCAAAGGCGTGCTCCATACCACTGGTGGATATTTATTATATGCATTGCAGACTTTTAAATGGGTTTTCGATTATCATGACGAAGACTTATACTGGTGTACTGCGGATATACGCTGGATATCTGGTCATAGCTACATTGTATATGGACCTCTGGCATACGGGGCAACAGGTTTGATGTACGAAGGTACGCCCACATACCCCAAGCCCGATCGGTTCTGGGAACTGGTAGAAAAATACAGGGTTACAGTTTTTTATACCTCTCCTACTGCTATCAGGGAACTGGAAAGAATGGGCGATGCATGGCCGAAAGGACGGAATCTTTCAAGCTTAAGACTTCTCGGTACAGTAGGAGAACCCATAAATCCTGAAGCGTGGATGTGGTACTATAAAGTGGTCGGAAACAAAAAATGTCCGGTCGTGGATACATGGTGGCAGACTGAGACAGGTGGAATAATGATTACACCTCTTCCAGGGGCTACTCCTCTTAAGCCAGGCTCGGCAACATTCCCCTTTCCGGGAATCGAACCCGTCGTTCTGAGGTCAGATGGAACAGAGGCTGATGTCAATGAAGGAGGTGAGCTTGTAATCAAAAGACCATGGCCAGGGATGATGAGGACGATTTACGGAAATCATCCGAGGTTTAAGGAGAAGTATTTTACGCGATATCATGGATTGTACAATACAGAAGACAGTGCCCGGAAGGATAAGGACGGATATTTCTGGATAATGGGAAGATTGGACGATGTTATCAAAGTCTCAGGACACAGGCTTGGACCTGCGGAAATAGAAAGTGCCCTCGTTTCTCATCCCATGGTCGCTGAGGCGGCTGTAATTGGATATCCTCATGAGGTAAAAGGAGAAGCAATCTATGCCTTCGTTACACTTAAAGAAGGGGTTAACAAAAGCAGCGGATTAAAGGACGAGCTCAAGAATCATGTAAGGAATACCATAGGTCCGATTGCAAAGCCGGAGAAACTGCAGTTCGCTGACGCACTGCCCAAAACAAGATCTGGTAAAATCATGAGGCGGATACTCAAGAAAATAGCATCAGGTGATATAGATAACCTTGGGGATACCACCGCACTTGCAGACCCTTCGGTTATTGAAGTACTTGTGAAAGGGCGCCAGTAAATCCTGATGCTATTCTTTGACTCGCTCTTTCAATTCAACAGCTATATTATGAGCCTCGGTCTTTCCTGTATTCTCGGCAGCATGTGATCGCTTAAGATATACACCACACGATCCGGGTGGCAATGCATCCTTGTTTTCTCACCCGGTTTGACACGAACATCGAGCACCCGCACCCTGTCATTTTCCATCAGCAGCTTATAAACATCCGGCGCTGCCTGCAGAGCATCCGGTATTTCTTGCATATTTTACCTTCTCGGGATTATCTTGACATTGTCACATTAACTATTCAAATATATTTAAATATTATTAATCCCCATATAATTTTGAGGAGCCCGTCTCTGGAGCAAGAGAGCAGGATGGAAGGGCTCGGTGCGTTGTTCGGCTGAATGCTTGCATTTATAATCGAATAAAGTATTTAGATAATTCGATTACAAATGTATTGCGGCGCCGATAGAAACAGATGCAGGCTATGCGTATCGAAATCACGAACCGCAGATGAACGCGGATGAACGCAGATTTGCTGCATCGTAATCGAAACATCGGCGCCATAATTAAAAATTGATATATTTGCGGCACTTTTCACCGCAAAGTTCGCAAAGAACGCAAAGCTGGGGCGCATTTTAACGACAACCGACGCCTCATGCCCGCGCCTGTCCGCGCGCAGGGATTGGCGCGTATACGATAATTGAAAATTATAGTAAAACGCTAAACTTATACTAAATAAATATATAGTATAAGTATCAATTTATACGTCATGGGTACTGAATGGAGAATTATTCAAAGAAGGGGACAACTTAGGATTTATCTTAAGGACGAAAAGGATTTTGAACTTAAATTCAAACTTT
>DAHXMQ010000141.1 GCA_027371625.1 Candidatus Methanoperedentaceae archaeon
TTATATCGAACAGGCGCGGATGGAAATATATCTTTGTTTCAAGCTTTTCCCTGGTATCGATCCGTTCGGCGATGCCGAGTTCCTCTGCTTTTGCATTGATTTCGTCCTTGTGCTCTATCAGCTCATCGATGACGGATGAAATGCTTATTTCCTTTTTCCCGATGCCGGTATTTGCGTTCTCGAATATGTCAATCACTGCATATATGTTCTTTACGGGACAGAACCTGAAGTTTTGCCCGACCCATACCGTCAGCTTATCAAGTTCCCTGGCAAGCGCGCTCCTGATGTAATCATGTTTCTTCCTGATGTCCGCGGGTATTGCTCTTTTTATGATCTGCACGAACTCGGTTTCGGACTCGTGCTTTGACATTATGCTGCTTCCTCTAAGATGGTAGCTGACAACGTAGCCGGAAGGAAGCCTGCCCGACTCTACCTGTATATTCGGATGGGTTCTGGCTATTTCCGTTATGGTATCGGTCTTTTCCTTAGCTTCCTGCAGCACTGCTGCGGTATTGCCATCGGGAGGAGTTTTTCTCGAACGCTGCCTGAGCGCTTTAAAGGCAGGTTGAGGTTTAAATGTCATGATTTGTGCTGCTGTATTCTCTTCATGAGCATGTTGTTCTGAAGGCATTATTTCAAGGGAAAGTTGTTTTAACATTTTATGTCACCTGATATTTGTTTTGATTGATTTTGTTTAATTCAAAGAATATATGGAAGCAATTCCCCAGAAAATCGTTATCGGCAAGCTGATCAATATCGTAGTGTAGTACGCAAGTGTAGCCAGTGCGATAAGACTGGTCGACATTCCAGCGAAATTGATTATCGAGCCAAATGGGTCGCAATCCTTCAATGTTGCCCTGTTTTTGATGACGCCTTTCATCAGAAACAGCGTTCCTGTCAGGAACAGCGCGTTTGCAAGACTGAATATAAATTCCGTGTTCATGGATTTTTCTCCTTCGTTTTATCATTGATTCTTCTCTCTGCAATATTTCCGTGCAAGCTGTATGGTTTTCTTATCCTTTCCGTAGTTAACTTCCAGTTCCTCAAACAGGTGTTCCCTTTCAAGTCTCAAGGCATCTTGTTCTTTTGACCATTTGAAGCAGCGATTGCAATGATCAATTCCAGTTTCCCAGTAGTCGTTATTGTCGTCGCCTTCCCTGCAGTCGGCTTTCAGGTCGTGAAGTTCACGTATCCTTTCGCCTATTTCCCAGAGGCGCTTTGTTATTTCCGATACAATTTTGTTTTCAGTTTTAACTTTTTTGAACCATTCGATCAGCCGTTTCTTCCTTGTCTGATGCGCTTTTATGCCCGCTTCTCTGCGTTTGGCATGGAGACGTGCGCCATCTTCGCTTTTGAATGGTTGTACATCTTTCTCTTCCCAGAGGCGCATGGGCGCAGCTGAACTGTAATGAGGGTTTTTGACTTCTTTATATGGAATATTCAGTTTGAGAGGGTCAATTCCGAATTGTTTCTTATACCATTTCAGAGTGTGCCATTTTTTATCCTTATTTTTACGATTGGAACGGTGCATTATCTCACTCTTCCTTGTCAATAGCAGGCGCTACGAATTTATCGAATATCCCCTGCCATTTCGTGGTGTCTCTTTCTTCCCTGTCTATAGTCTCGTTAATAACTCCCGGTTTCCAGTATTCTTGAATCGCATTTTCGATGAGTTCTCTCGCCGGTTCATCTCCCAGCGATTCCCACTGGTACTCGCCCGGTCTTTCAGGATTCTCAGGAAGGCGCCATTTATCAATATGCTCCTTGTTCAATCCAACTCTCACAAATTTCAGAGCTTCGAGATGCTCTTTCATCTGGCGTTGCATCTCTTCATTGTTCTCAGAATCTATTACTTCCATCCATACCAGATGGATCAGGAACCATTTTCGTATATCTTTGAGCGCATTTAACGGAATTGTTATTCCCTTGCCTCTACTGCCTCTATCTAAGTGAGGCTCATAGTCGCCGAAGTAGAGGATTATTATGGGTTTTCTGTATTGTTTATACAGCTCTGCAAGATACTCTGCTATGTCCCACTTGTGGCGTATTGAGGTATCGCCTTTAAAGGGAGCTAATGGAATCCTGTATGGCGAAGTGTAATGCTCGAACTGGGAATACATAGCCTGTGCTTCGAACCATATGATCACAATATTTTCCTGGCGTGAGAACACTTCATAGATAGCTTCTTCTTTTCTCAGTGAGTTGAGCCAATCCCCGATATTCTGAAAACCATGTCCTGCTTTGTAGATTGTTCTCGTATCGTCCACAAGCGTATCCGGTCTCCAGCCGTTCCAGAATTCCTTTCTTGCACGTGCCGCGTAGCTTTTTATCTTTCCATAGTCGCTTTTCACAAGACCGAGTTTCTGAACGCATTGATAGAAAGCCCATCGCAAGGTCACGCCATATGGTACTGACTCGATTTCCTCGAGCATCCAGTTAAGGACCTTGGCGGTTTCCGGGGAAGGATTATAGTTTGATGTTGTTTCGGTCATAGTCTGAAAGCTGTGTTCGCTGCCCTGTCCATAGTCTCAAGCAGGGTGGTCGTATCTATGGATATTTGCCGTATTTGGTTATTTACCGGAATCGGCGATCCGTGAATTATGAAAGGCATCAAATCCACAGTGTAATTTCGTTTTCCAGTCTCCGGAGCAAGTTCCACGTCCCGCGGGATCGTTCCATCCCTGATGTCAGAATAAAACTCATCCCCGGCTCTGAGGAGGTCAACGGGATCCCATCTTTTAGTCATATTGTTTCTCAACAGTCTATAAAATGGGTTCCCCTGGTTGGTGTAGAGGTTGTATACGGCGAGTGCCATTATCATATGATAGCAAGCATGGCTATCAGATAGACCTCTACAGGTATGATACAGGACGGCTTTCTTTATTCCATGTTTCATGCTTACTGCCAGTGTCAGGGTATGCGTGTCCGAATACGACTCTGATTTTATCTCCATCTGCAATTCAAGATTGCTTGAAGGAGTAAGTGGATCTATTATGCCCGCGCTCCGTAACTGATAAGGCATCATGGTGATGGCTTTCAGTATCGTTTTGCTCACGCCCGGAACGCTTGTTGAATTGCGTGCGCTCTTTGCGTCGGGGTCATGCTGGTGCGCAATCGCGATGTCCGGGCAGTAAGGGCTGATATCATTTCCTGGGACGGCAGGAGTCAGCCAGTTAAGATATCTGGTCCATGTATCGGGCATTTGCGTCACCTATGTTGAAAGTTATGTTTTGATAACGGTGTATTACTTTTACGGGATTTTCAATTATGTTTGGTACATTGGAGAAAACGGCGTGAATATAAGGGATTATGCGATAGTTTCTGTCCTTTTGAGTTCTTCAAGCGCATGAAAAGATACTTTGCCTCCATGATTGACATCTATTTCGATAGCTTCCTTGGGAGTTCTACCTTCTCTATGGCATTTGTCACAGACAATGGCGACGGCTCTTTTGGTGTTATCTTGCGGCATTTTCCAGGTTGGAGCGTTCCACTCGGCTTTGTAGATAAGTGCAACGAGTTGTATTGTATCCGTTTTTCTCAGGAGAACCGTGCTTCCGCATGCGCAGCATTTGATTTGAATTTTATTTATGGCGCAACTTCCGCCTCTCTTCTGACCTATTCTCATGTGCCTGTTGGTAATGACCAGTCGTGCCAAGGTTCTTCAATTCCCAAATCCTTGTATGCATTAAGATTGTCTTTTAACTGGTCGGCATACAAACGATTCATAGCATCCAACCCACCATACTCTGCTATTTCAAGCATTATCTCAGTGGCCTTTTCACGCCCAAGTTTATTGAATAATAACGTGGCTAATATACGATGCGCTCCAACATAATCATGATTGTTCCTTGATTCTGCTTCTTGATCGCACATTTGCACAAGCTCTTCAAGTTTCATTACTGGGTGCTCGTCAATTATGTCCTTTACAAACATTGGGCAGGTTGTGGGATAATAACAAAGATATCCATCACCTTCATCTTTCATTCTAACGATTTTTAGTTTCATATTCAACCTCTTTTTAATTTGGTTTTTATGCACGGACGCTAAGCGATGCCTCGGAATAAATTCCGAGGTTGCATCACTATTCGTATTGCGGCTTTAAGAGAAATGGGTTTGATGACGAAAAAATAAATAAGCCCGGTTATGAAAACTGCTGCGTAGATGTCAGCCAGTTGCATGATAACAGCAAACAAACCTATCGGCATTGCCAGTTCAAAGAGCGCAGAGGCACACGATTCCAGTGAGTTCTTTCCAATTATTTTTATTGACGCATATATGATTTTAAACGGATCAGAGTCTGTATTTTCATTCGTACTCATACGAATCGAAAGGATTTCAGTATATCTAGAAATGAAAAGAATCACGCCTGCGTGTATAATCCACAAGAGCATACCGACGCTGTAGTCGTAACCGAAGCTGCGGAACAGCGGGAGGTATCCGATTCCTGCGGCTGCGATTAGTACAACCAGGATATTCGTCATTGCGACACTCTTTATAACATCATATCTGATTGCACTGAAAGCCGGAGCCTTTGTGCTCACGGATATTGCAACGGTATCGAATAAGCTGTTTGACAGCATTATTATCGAGAAGACAACGAGGCATATGGTGAAAAACTCCGGGGTGAAGAGTACATGCATGATATTCAGGTTCGTTTGACCAGAGAGAATCATACTGAGTCCCGCGAAGAAGAGTACTGCGAAGAGCGCAGCGCCCGCTAGGGAAAGCATAAATGCCGTTTTGAGCAGGTATATAGTTCCCGGTTTAATGATTTCACTGGATTCGATATTTAAGAACGAGCTAAGATCTTTCATGTTATTTATCATAAATTCCTCTTATTTGTTTTTATAAATAATATTCGATTTTGTGTTTGGATGATTTTCATTTTTTTGAGTCTCCGGGCCCGAACCTGTGTGACCCCACGAACTTGTGCTCGTAACGTTTTGCTACCCAGACATTTCTGAATCGGTAGTTCTTCGTATTAGTTCGCTCGTTCTGTTTCCACGCTATTCTGTTTGCAAGCCTCTCGTTGCATCTTTCGATGTTATCTTCCGTAATTATTATCTGTTCCCACATGTCCTCTATTTTTTCGTTAATTGCGTTCCGAAGTTCAGGGATTGCGTTGATTAATACGCCAAGGACGTTTGTGCGCATTTTAATTCCTCCATTTCAATGATTTTATATTCAGATACTTTGCAATCAATTTTGCTTAAAACCAAGGTCATGTTAAATTCTTCGCCGTCTATGTAAGTCCACAAAATGGTTTGTGGAATGATTGTGCTCAATTTACAGGAAAAGAAAGGATCAGCTTCTTTCAACTTGATCCAGAGCCCAACGATTTTCTCTTCATGAGCGCAATAGCATGTATTATCTTTCGCTTCCTTTTTGATGCTTTCGGGTGGATTTTGTTCGGGTATCCATCGGAAGGTTTTTATTTTGAGAAGCGCTTCCATCTTTTCAAGGTCGATATTAATTCCCATCAATTCGTCATCATGAAACCCAAGATCAATCGGTTTGGTTTTTTCAATTGGCATTTCAACACCTATTTATTTATTGAAGTTCTACGATTTATTTAATTCACGTCTATTAATACCTGTCTGTTTATGTGTTTATGTATACCAGAGCAGGCTTTCTCGGGTGATGTTTTTTTTTCTCTCTTTTTTGGTGTGGTGGTTGCAATATCCGGTAAGTTTGCACTGCTCGCAGTTTGTGATCCTGTCGCAGTACTTTTTGCGAATGTACCAGAGCGCATGGCTTATGATCCCGCGGTTGCCTCCAAGGTACTGGTCAGCAAATTTGCCAAGCTCAGTTTCATATTCGCCCACGTTCTGGATCAGTCCGATTCTGGCTATGCTTGCGAATCTGATATTGAAAGGACACGCTTCAAGGAACTTATTGTCAGTGAGTGGGAGATTCCACGGACCTTTGAGCACCATGCCGCGGACGAACTGGCAGGATATTCTCGGTCCTGCGCCATATACGCTTTTCTGGATATCCATTCTGATAGAATTGCATACCTTCTCCAGGTTCTCCGATTGCGCTTCAAGATGTTTGTTATACAGAATATCGAAGCTGTAATCGTATCGCTTCATGTAATCAGCCGCTTCAAGGATTGACCTTGGTTGTGCGCTATATCCCATTGAGCTATCACACATCAGCGGGAACTTAGCTTCCGTAAGGATCTCGGCGATAGTATTGATCGTTTTTTCGGTTCCAATAGCATCCTCGAGCACAGTGAGTTGGTCCGGCAGGAACAAATTCTTTGCCTCAAGAGCTTTTCTGGCGTTTATGAAAAGTGCTGCATTGCTTCTTCTATCGAGTACGCTGTAGAACAGCCAGAACCACACGTCGCGTTGATCAAGTAATTTCCCATCAAATCCATGGATGTTAATTTCATGCGCCCTGATCGGCGCAGATTCACTGAGGTCAGCAAATATATCGGCGATCTTTTTCCTTGCTGTGTGGTCATGTATCCCGGATTCCTGCCAGGCTTTGATACTTTCAATATCCAATGCAAGCACGGGGTCGGTTATTTTCTGTTTTATGACATCCGTTGCACTGATATCCGGTCTGCGAGTATAGAGGGTCGTGAGGAGGGAATTGTGTTGTTGCTGGACTGATGAAGAATCAAATGGAGGCGCAGATTTGATAACTTCTTCGGGGTCGAGTGTGATGGGGTGTATTCGATTTAATCGACACAGGTTAACCAGTTCATCAGAGAATCCCACCGTGGTTACGAGGGCACAAATTATATTTTTTTCAGGAATATCCATAATGCGTGAGAAGTCTTTCCTGTACCTGAGCACCTGGTTCTTTACGATAGACGGGTCCTCAACGTATGTGCATTTTATTTCAGCTATAACGCAATTGTCGCTGCATTTATACAGGATGTCTATACGGCTGTTCGAATTCAATCGTTTCTGATTTTCGATGAATTCGAGTTTACCCGTAAACCTCGGTATTCTAAGAAGGTCAGGGTTCCAGATAAGTGCGATCTCAATTTCCCATTCCGGTATGTATATGTTATGTTCATTTGCCATAGTTTTTATTGCTTCTATCTAGCATCAATTCCTTCTTCTTTTCATAATATCTGTGCGGCATCCTGAGTCCGGATATCCAGCAGCGCGTGCAGTTCTCGTATCCAATGCAGTAGGGAGCGAAGCCATTGATGCCGTAGCAGTATTTCGGTTCGTTCGTGTACGGTTCGAGCAGCGAGTTCAACTGATATCTGCTGTAGTCCCGGTCGAAATCCGGTACTCCTATTTTCTTTTCGATTATATCAATGCACTGTTCTACACTGTAGAACCACATCAGCGTGGAGAACATTGCTGCGCGCATCTGGTGCGGTAGAGCTTTTTCTTTGACTGCGCGGCTGAAACATGGGAACACCATGAGGCTATTGAAGTCGTCTATGCTCGACAGCATGATTTTCCTGGGGCGGCTTATTTTTATTAGGTTCCTTTCATTGACCAGTACTTGTAGAACTCCGCACCGGCTTTTATTCTGCACGAGCAGCGCAAGCAGTTCGGCAGGCTGCAGGTTAACAAGTCTGCTTCTCACGTCAGTTTCCCACAATGCTGCAGGGCGGTAGCTCATAACGTTGTTTTTTAATCTGTTTGCCGTTATGAGTTCGTTCAAGCTTCCTGAAGCTTCAAGAGCGTTGTTGATGAATTCCATCGCAGCGTAAGCTTCAATATCCGCATCAGGAATATGTTCGCTGTTCAGTACCCAGGGTCCGTGGAAGTTCACGATGGATTTAAGAACTTCGTTGAATATGCGGGTTTCAGAGGCGAACTTGGTTTTAACGGGATATGGAAGCGATTTATCGACGGCTTCAACAAGCGCCCAAAAAACCCGTTTCGAATACGTTTCAAAATGGCGCTTAAAAGAACTTGGAGGTACACGAACGTGTTTTGACTTTATCTCGATGTCGGGCGACACAAGAAAGCCGCTCGCCGCTTTCAGCGGGATTACAGCGCATCCGTTCTCTATCCTTGCTTCGGGTGTATTGTATATCGCTTCGAGCATCCCAGAGCGCTGTGCCTGCGCTGGGATATGAAAATCTAATTCCGGGGAACCAGCAGTATTCGCGATAATGTCAGGCAGCGCCGGCAGTCTTGTGCCGTGGTACTCAAGCAGCAGGTTTTCGAACAGTTTCAGCGTGCGTTCTGTGAGTTTAGAGAAATTCGTCTCTTTAGAGCGCCACCCCGCTATGCCTGCAATGGCTGCAAGCCTCTGTGGAGTTCCAAGTTCTTCGAATTCCAGAGGTTTACCGGCTTTTCCCATGCAGCAGAGAAGGTAGTGTTCCACAAGCCCGATAATCTCATTCGTTTTCAATCCCTTGAGTCCAGTTGCCATTGCTTCTACAGTGGCGTTGGCTTCCATGCGGTGAGCGAATATCACCGGGTTTGAAGACGGTTGGCAGGTATTTTCTATCATATTACTTTATATTGCCAGTTCGGTCTGGCGATTATTTCTTCAATATCGTATGGATGGAACAGTTCCTGTACTCTTCTATTTACTCCGCCGTGAAGGCTTCCCGGAAACCTGAGTATTCTTCTTGCATCTATCGTAACCATGGTGTCTATGGGTATCTGCTTGTGATTGTCAAGCTGCTTTGCTACGAAATCTCTTGCGGGTCTTGAGTAATTCCAGGCATCAGGGTCGGTGACGTGTACGTGTGCTCCCTGTCCGCTGTAATAAACGTGAATATCATCCGAGGAAAACCCCCATTCTATGAGTGTTCTTTTCAATTCAAAGGCTTTGTTAATGGCTATCTGAAGGCAGTTAAAGCAGTAAAGGTATCCTTTTTCAGGGTCTTTAATATGCTGTGGATGCACCGGCGGTATGCTGCCGATCATGCGGCGCCAGCTTATTACTTCTGCATCATCGGCATCGGGCTTCAATCCTGGATGATGTTCGCACATACCAGCCATTGCAACGTTCTTTGCGTCAATGTCGAAAGCAAGAAGCCAACTTTCATCTTTCATTTTAAGCGAGAAGTATAAGCTTTCTATTTGGCTGTTCTCTACCACGGCAGCTATAGGATCGAACCGCTTGAAATCCAGCAGCAGGTTCTGCAGCTTTTTAAGACCTTCTATGTTATGGTTCGTCCTACGAAGGAAATCTTTCTCTTTTACGGCGCTTCCTTCCACAGTCTTGACTGGTTTCTGGAAAGCAAAGGCATATTCCATAGACGAAGATTTTGTTATGTACTCAGGCAGGCTGTTCCATGTCGTAGGGAATATATGTTTATAGTAAGACTGTATTTCCTTAGCGGTCGAAGGACGCCAGTCCGAGGATGAGATATCAAAGGGGTTCATAGGTTACTCGTCGATTTGTATGGTTTTTTCACTTATAAGTTTCACGTAAGCACTGTGAAAGTGCGGTGATTTTTAATGAAACAAACAGCTTTGTTCCTATTAATATTAACTTGATTCTTTTAGACAATCAGTATTTCATTAATTGAAATAACATTTCAATCATTTTTATTTCTTTATCAATTATTAATAATCGCAATCTGTACAATCATTATAAATAAGATTTCCTTTCTTCTCACGCCAAATGCTTATTTCTTTATTAGGACTTAGAAACATCAATGTTAATAACATAAAACCCAGTATCTTAAGACCATATTTTTCATTACAATAGCAAAATTCATATCCAGACAATTAGTGAATGTTAGATTTTCCATAATTTCAATCAATCGATAATGCTGCTGATTCTTTCAATCGCCCTCAAAATCTCCGCATACATCTCTGTCGAACATCTCCACCCCATGGGTATCATCTGATTCAGCGCATCCCGGGCCGTTATTGATGAGTTTGATTCCTGAAAACAGGAAAATATCGTCAAACTCAGACGTATTAGTCTCCATTTCTTAGATAATGTATCAATCCCACAAGGGGTGGACGTCAAACTTTGACCTTAAACCATTCATTGATTCAACAAAAAAGTATCAATCCCACAAGGGGTGGACGTCAAACAAGGCACATCAAGCACGGCACCGGTCTTCATGAAAAAACTATCAAACAAAACGTTTATATTTAACCTTGGTTTCGTATATTAAGTTTCTGGTTGTTATTGGGGGGTCAGATAAAGTTTGATTTCTCTGAAGCACTATCTCCGATAGCTGTCAATTGTAAGAATTTTTTATCTTCAACAGTCCATATACGAACATTTTCACCATCAGTAACCATATCCTCCAGAGTATCTTTGAGTATTGTAAATTGTGTTGGTTTAAGTTCCCCTTCAAAAACGCTATTTTGAACCCATGTGAGGTATTGCCTACAGAAGGTCTTGAATAGATTTGTCCTATTGAACTGGACATCGTAAGCCAGCACAACATACAATTTAATCACCATCAGGTATTTTTATAGGATCGTATTTCTCTATCCCTTCGATATGTTTGGCGTATTTATGCATCTCAAGCAGAAGTAAGTGCCTGTGAGATACTTTTCTCTTTAACTTTTTATGAAAAATTGTATGTTCCAGCCATTTATCCCAATATTCCAGAAAAATTTTCTTCCCGTTTTCATTCAATAATATTCCCCCACCAACCTCGTTGAAATGCACTTGATTTGGCTGTAATATGCCCTCTTTCACAATTTGATAAAGAAACCGGTCAACAATTCCAGGTTTAAAAACCTCCGACAAATCCAGAGATAAAGCAAACCTTCCTGCGGCTGGTTCATGATAGAATGGAATTGTAATATTTACAGAAGTTTTTCTTGCCGCCGTAATTATTGATGTATATAGCAAAGTATTCCCGAAAGAGATCAGACTATTCCCGTAATTGCTTGGGGGTCGTATCTCTCTTCGATCAATCTTGAATTCATCTGGCAACAGCGCATCAAAACGATTATAGTAATCTCGGCGCATGCGAGCCTCGATCAACATCATATCCTGAATGGATTTTACATCATTTAAATCGCTATCGTTCAAAAAAGACGTGCTATTTCCCTCTATATGACCAAGGAACGCACGCATATTGTTCTCAACACCTTTAACTAGTATTCGGGAAAGCTCCAATCGTTTTTGAATATCCGAATAAACAAGGCTTTGTTTAATAGTCAGATCTCCACTGAAATAATGTTCTTTCGGCCAGTATGTGCCCATATATAGTCAAATGCTAAACTTATACTAAATAAATATATAGTATAAGTATCAATTTATACGTCATGGGTACTGAATGGAGAATTATTCAAAGAAGGGGACAACTTAGGATTTATCTTAAGGACGAAAAGGATTTTGAACTTAAATTCAAACTTT
>DAHXMQ010000185.1 GCA_027371625.1 Candidatus Methanoperedentaceae archaeon
AGGATATATGGGTTTAATAGATGATGCAAAAAAAGGCAAGATTACAGAGGAGATGAAACTGGTCGCAGAAAACGAGGGTGTGGAACCTGAATTCATAAGAAGAGGAATAGCAAACGGCAGGATTGTCATCCCATTAAGTCCTTACCGCTATACAAAGCCCCTTGGAATAGGGAAAGGGCTGCGCACCAAAGTGAATGCAAGTATAGGAACTTCCTCCGATATAGTGGATATCGACATGGAGATCCAGAAAGCGAAGATCGCCGAGGCAACAGGCGCGGACACACTCATGGAACTTTCAACAGACGGGGATTTCTACGAGATAAGGAAGAAAGTCGTTGAATCCACTTCGCTCTCCGTTGGCAGCGTTCCGCTCTATCAGGCTTTTATAGAAGCCATAAGAAAATACGGCAGCGCAGTTGACATGAAGGAGGATGAGCTTTTCAAAATCACGGCAGGGCAGGCAAAACTGGGTACCAATTTCATGGCAATCCATACAGGCATCAATCTTTTCACTGTAGAGAGGCTTAAAAAACAGGGGCGCTTCGGAGGGCTTTGCTCCCGCGGTGGGGCGTTCATGACAGCATGGATGCTGCACAACAAAAAAGAGAACCCATTATACAGCGAATTTGATTACCTGCTTGAGATAATGAAAGAGCATGAGGTTACGCTCAGTATGGGCAACGGGATGCGTGCTGGTGCAGTGCATGACTCAACAGACCGGGCGCAGATTCAGGAGCTTATAATGAATTCTGAACTATCGGACAAAGCGCATGAGGCAGGCGTGCAGACCATAGTAGAAGGACCAGGGCATATTCCTATCGATGAAATCGAGGTAAACGTGAAACTCATGAAGCGCCTGAGCGGTGAGAAGCCATTCTATATGCTCGGACCTCTTGTCACCGATATCGCGCCGGGTTATGACCATATCGTGGCAGCCATCGGAGCTTCCCTTTCAAGTGCCTACGGGGCTGATTTTATATGCTATGTTACGCCTGCCGAGCATCTTGCCTTACCTAACATCGAAGACGTGAGGCAGGGCGTGATAACAGCAAGGATTGCAGCGCATATTGGCGATATGATTAAAAACGATGACAGGGAGCGGGATCTGAATATGGGGCGTGCAAGGCGGGATTTGCAGTGGGAAAAAATGTACGAACTGGCAATAGACCCGAAATATGCAAAAGCCGTCAGGGAAAGCCGCTCGCCTGAGGATGAGGAAGCCTGCACAATGTGCGGCAATTATTGTGCCCTTAAGATTGTGAAGCAGAATTTCAATTTTGAGCGATGATCAGATAAGTTTGTCACCAGCTTTCTACTTCTAACTTATATGCATCGCCGAGAAGCTTTCCGAGTTTTAGGAGATGGTCGTCTTTCGTAACCAATATAGCATCAGACTTTATTGCTGAGCCTGCGATAAGAATATCAAGAACTGGAATCCTTTCACCCATATCGAGCAAATTTGCTTGGATTTTTCCTGAAAGCATTAAAATACAATTCGTAAAATGAAATAACGCTTATAGCAATGCGATTTTTATCGAGGGTTCTGGCTTTTTCGATAGCAGAAGGTGAGTTGGACAATAGATCAATAAGAAAATTGGTGTCAAGGCAGACTATCATTCAGCCTCTCATTACTTTCATCCCTTTGTCTCTTGACATCCATTTTTAAGGTCTCCACATCTATATCCTTCCAGCGCCCTGCAAAAGTAAGCAGGCTTGGCTGCTGCTTTTCAAGCAGACGTCTGATGGTCTCGTTAAAAGATTCCTTTTTACTTTTGTATTTTATAAATTGAAAATAGAATTTTTCGGACGATAGATTAATTAATCGATATTTTAAAAAAGCAGGAATTGCTTCCTACTTTTCCTTGCTGAATACCGCGGCTTTCGATATCGTTTCCTTGGGATAGGATTCGGCTATGTGCTCCATCGCCTGCCTAATCGGTTTTACCACTTCTTTTGGAATTACAGGCGCAGGCTCAGGTTTTGGCTTTGGCACGCCGCTGAGGAATGGGCATGTTACGCCTGTGAGAACTGCCATAACACGTACCCTGCCGACCAGACCTGCGTCAACCTTTGCGCCCCAGATAACGCGTTTCGTATTCGAAACCTTGCTCATTATTTGCTCTCCAACCACAGCCACCTCCTCCAGCGTCAGGTCTTCTCCTCCAACGATGTGGATGAGAACGCCGTATGCGCTTGATACATCCGTTATATCAAGCAGCGGGGTGGAGAGCGCCTGTGAAACCGACTTTTCCACGCGGTTTGCGCCATCGCCTTCGCCAATCCCGATAGAGGCTATTCCCCCGCGCTCCATCACTGCGCGTAGATCTGCGTAGTCGAGGTTAATCAGGCTTGGCTGGGTTATTGTATCAGTCACGTTCTTAACGAACGAGCCCACAAGAGCATTTGCCACCGAAAGCGCCTCTTTTAAGGGAAGGTTGCCTGCCACTTCCCTGAGCTTTGAATTGTCGATGACCACGATCGAATCGCTTGACTCGGCTAACGCCTTAATCGCATCCCGCGCTTTTTCGCGCCTTGTCATCTCAATGGTAAAAGGTATTGTTACGCATGCGATAGTGAGGGCTCCCATCTCTCTTCCGGCCTGCGCAAAAACTGGGATTGCGCCTGTGCCCGAGCCTCCACCAAGACCTGCAACAAGGAATAAAAGATTTGTATCCTTTAATTCTTCCTTAATCTCGGCAAGATTCTCTCTTGCTGCCTCTGCCCCTCGTTCAGGGAATCCGCCGCAGCCATGCCCTTTGCACAGCTTTTCTCCCAGCAATATGAGCCTATCCGCCCTCGTCATTGTGCTGAGATGCGATGCATCCGTATTAACTCCGATTATTTTACCACCTGCGAGTTTCTTATCCGCTATCCAGGTTACGATGTTGCAACCAGCGCCGCCCAGCCCAACAACAGTAACAGCCGGGCGTGAAGTCTTTACTTTTTCCAATAACTCTTCTCTAGTCATAAAATCAGCCTCCGCTATTACTCGTCATGTTACTATTTAAGGCTTTTTTTGAATAAACATTTTTATATACACCGAAAACATAGAGGGAATAAAGGAGAATCAAATGATAGAAATTACAGATGCAGCAGCGGCTGAACTGAAACAACTGCTTGAAAAAGAGAATAAAACGGATCATGGCTTGCGCATATTCGCAGCCGGAATAGGATGCAGCGGGGTGCAGTACGGTCTCTCGCTTGAACTTTCCCCGAAAAGCGAGGAAGCGGTTTCGGAGAGCAATGGAATAAAGATATTCTTTGATAAGGATATCGAGAGCGATATCGAGGATTTCAAGATCGATTATATCGACAACGAATACGGGAAAGGTTTCATCATAGACAACCCCAATGCAGGGTGCGGCTCGGGATGCAGCAGTTGCGGGTGATGTGAGTGTTCCCGGGAATGAGGGGCATAAATCCCCGCAAGATGGCTTCGATGATGAAGCAGATGGGGATTGATGTAAACGAGATAGAAAACGTGGAAGAAGTGATTATCCGAACTCCCGAGAAGGATATTGTTTTTAAGGATGCTCAGGTCACGGTAATGGATGCCAGAGGTATGAAAACATACCAGATCATGGGCACGCCGCAGGAAGTAGCACGTGAGGTTAAAATTCCCGATGAGGATGTAAAACTCGTGATGGAGCAGGCAAAATCCAGTGAAAGCGATGCAAAGGCTGCACTTCGGGAAACAAAAGGGGATATTGCTGCCGCTATTCTGAAGCTGAGTAAAACTACTTAAACTACGCTTGCGCTTGCAACCAGCCTCTGTTTCTGAGCATTGAGCTGGGCAATCAGGAAAGTATCGTTCCTGCCGTATGTGATATTCTTTTGAGCCGTGAGCGCAACCTGACATTCCGAGCCGGGAGGTGCCTGGGTTGCTGCTTTTCCGTCAATCGTTATCGAATCTATGGTTGCTGGCATGTCCTGAAGCCCTGCGAAAAGATGGACAGCATCCCCCACGCCCAGCGGCGAGGTGAATTTCGAGAGCCGGCATTTGAGGTTGAATTTTGTTGCTACATCCTCTTTCTGTGAAATTATATATCCGCGGTCGAAGTCCTTCGACTGTATTCCTTTCAGTGCAAGTCCCACTCTTGTACCGGCGGGTGCGGTTTTCATATCCACGTCATTACTCTGGATTGAGCGAACCTCTGTGGGAATGTTAATCGGGAAAGTGGTCAGGCTATCATGGACTTTGACAGTTCCCTGGGTCACAACCCCAAGCACCACGCATCCCATGCCTGTGACATTAAAGAAATGGTCTACCATGACGCGCTGGGGCAGGTCGTTCTTCAGGGCATTTGCAGCCCTTACCTCTTCCCCGAGTGCAAAGAGTTTCTCCTTGAGGGTTTCCAGTCCTTCGAATGTGGTAGTGGAAACCGCAATGGATTCCCATTTCTCAAGGTTTGTTCCTTTTGTGATGGCTTTTATCTTTTCCGAAAGCTCGGAAATCGCAGCCGGGTTTGATTTATCTGACATGGTTATGACGAACAACCCGCGTTTATTCCCAAGCAAATCAAGCGCAATGATACATTCACCGACCTGCGCATTAAGACCGCTTGAGGGGACGCAGACAAGGGCGATATCCGAGAGGTTTATCGTCTGGATAAGTGATTTTAATGATGCCGGGTACCCATTCGCATCCACGAAGGAATATATCCTGTCACCTTTTACTAAATTATAAAGCGTGATGTCCGACTCTGTGCCCTTCTTCCCGAGTTTCCCTGCAAGACTTGTCCTGCCTGATTTTTCGCTGCCTATGATTGCTACGTTTGCCATAATAATCCCTGTTATAATTAGTCTCCAGATATATGAAATTATATGAAATTGGCGAAAGGTTCTCATTAACCAAAATTTATATCACATCTTAACCACTTTTGTAACCATAATGGATGTCCAAAAA
>DAHXMQ010000192.1 GCA_027371625.1 Candidatus Methanoperedentaceae archaeon
CTGAGGAAAAAAATTGCATACTCGGAAGCCAAGGTCAGTCTGATGCTGGATGACCTTGAAGACAGGGGTTTGATTAAAAAAATAAAAAAAGGTCGCTCAAACATAATAATTGCAGAAACGAATCAGAAATCGTAATCTTCATAGACTATAAAACCAACATGCGAATATGATTGAAAGAAAGGAAATTACCGGGGTATTATCAGAATACGACTTCGATAAAACCACAATCGGAGTCCTGGCATCGCATTCCGCACTGGATGTATGCGACGGTGCAGTGGAGGAAGGGTTCAGGACCTATGCCATATGCGAGAAAGGACGCGAGAAAACCTATACTGAATATTTCAAGTCGCAGAGGCAAAACGGGAAAATAATCCGCGGGATTGTGGATATCGCAGATGTTTATACAAGATTCGATGAAATACTGAAGAGCGAAAAACAAAAGAAACTGCGGGATAAAAATACTATCTTCATCCCGAACCGCTCCTTTACATCCTACTGCGGCATTGATGAGATTGAGGATAATTTCAGGGTTCCAATGTTCGGAAGCCGGAACCTGCTCAGAAGCGAGGAGCGAGGCATTGAGCGGGATTACTACTGGCTGCTTGAAAAGGCAGGTCTGCCTTATCCAGAAAAAATCAAAAAACCTGAGGATATCGACAGCCTCGTGATGGTAAAGCTTCCCCATGCTGTAAAGAAACTTGAGCGTGGCTTCTTTACAGCGGCTTCTTTTTCTGAATTCAAACAAAAATCAGAGGCACTCCTGAGACAGGGAGTAATCACGCAGGAGGCGCTTCTGGGTGCAAGAATAGAGAGGTATATAATCGGACCTGTTTTTAACCTTGATATGTTCTATTCTCCGATAGAGGAAAAGATGAGCAGGATAGAACTTCTCGGCATAGACTGGAGATTTGAAACAAGCCTCGACGGGCATGTGCGACTGCCTGCGCCGCAGCAGCTTACGCTGAATGAGCGCCAGCTTGTGCCTGAATACACGGTATGCGGGCATAATTGTGCCACGCTTCGCGAATCATTACTGGAGGATGTGTTCGAACTTGCGGAGAAATACGTCAAAGCTACCCAGAGATATTATAAACCAGGGATAATAGGACCGTTCTGCCTCCAGACATGCGTGGACAAAGACCTGAATTTCTATGTCTATGACGTGGCGCCCCGCGTTGGAGGCGGCACCAACGTACATGTGTCGGTAGGGCATCCTTACGGCAATACGCTGTGGCGCAAACCCATGAGCACGGGCAGAAGGGTGGCAATGGAGATAAGGCGGGCTATAGAGCAGGAAAGGGTTGAAGAGATAGTGACATGAAATCCATAATTCTTGCTGGCGGCTCGGGCACGCGTCTTTGGCCTTTGAGCAGGGAACAATATCCCAAACAGTTTCTGAAATTCGCCGATGCCTCGCTTTTCCAGGACACTGTGAACCGATGCCTCAAAATATCCGAGCCGTCTGAGATTTTCATAGTTACCAATGAAGCCCAGAAATTCTTTGTGACAGGAGCGGTTCGGGATGAAGAT
>DAHXMQ010000197.1 GCA_027371625.1 Candidatus Methanoperedentaceae archaeon
TGGGTGGGAAGTGACAGGTTGGGGAGTTATTTACTTCAGTGGGGGGTTTATTCATATTACAACTGCTTTGCCTGCCTCCACTTTAACTCTGATTGGGGCATTTATCCTCATGAAAAACGCTGCCTGAGCCGCCCGTATCACGTGGAAGAAAATATCCATTATACCACTATTATTGCTCAAATCTCAGGGCATCCACAGGGTTCATCTTTGCTGCAGTCCTTGCAGGCACCACGCCTGAGATTACGCCCACGAACACGGAGAATACAAGTGCAAAGATAAGAAGCTCTGGCGAAATGACGGGGTTCATCGTGCCCCCAGGTCCGAGTGCACGAAGTCCGACAACAGATATTACAACTGATATCGCCACCCCGAAAATTATTCCAAGTACTCCTCCCACGAATCCGAACAACCCTGATTCCATAAGAAAAAGTTCCATTACTTCATTATCCGTGGCACCCAGAGCCTTGAGCAACCCTATCTGCCTTGTTCGTTCCATGACAGACATGAACATGGTATTAGCTATTCCAACGGCGCCCACAAGAAGCGAGACCGCAGCAATCGCAGCAAGGAAGAGCGATATGGTCTGGACCACGCTTGTTATTTGCGCCTGGATTGATGCAAAAGCTGTGACTGTAAAATCCTGCGTTCTTGGATTGACATGCCTCTCGGGCATCAGCTTGTTTGTAATATCCTGAGCCAGTTGGGTTGCCAGCGATGGATCTTTTATCTTTACCACGATCGATGTAAACTGGTTCAGGGATACGTTCGTGGTTATCACCTGCCTGGCGTAATTTACCGGCATAACTACCCCGTTATCAGTCCCTCCGGCTCCAAAGCCCCCTCCGGATGGGGCGAGGATTCCCACGATCTTGAAGGTTGTGCTTCCTACCGTAACTGGTTGGTTCAGGGTGAGAGCATTCAGGAAAGTACCGTGAGCTAAAGAATTCCCGACGACTATATCATTCGAATCACCAGGCTGGAGATACCTGCCTGACTCAAGTGGCGTTGTAACAAAGGAGCGCCAGACTGTTGTATCAACGCCAGTTACGGACACTGAATACTGCTCTGTGCCCATTCTCATAGACGAACTGCCTGAAACCACGCCGTCAACATAAAGCACCCCAGGCACCTGCTTTATCGCATTCACATCCCTGATCGTGAGATTAACACCGGCACCGCCGCCTCCCCTGAATCCTTCAAAACCTCCGCCTGCCCTTGAATAACCAGGGGTGACGGTAATTAAATCTGCTCCAAGGCTGCCCAGGCGAGCCTGCACGCTTGCCTGCATGCCCTGCCCTATGGAGATTATAGCCACGACCGCAGCCACTCCTATTACAATGCCTATAATAGTGAGCCAGCTTCGCATCTTGCTTTTCTTGACATGGCTCAGGGACAACCTGAAAATGCGCCTGTTAGTCCAGGGGATACGCTCTATGTCTATGCACCGATACCTGATCTTGGATTCGGTCCTTTTCTGAACGATGTAACAGCAAAAC
>DAHXMQ010000010.1 GCA_027371625.1 Candidatus Methanoperedentaceae archaeon
ACATGTCGAACCAAATCTGCGTTTATCTGCATTTATCTGCGGTTCTAATCCCCTTTCAGGGAAAAAGCTCGGTGAAAAAGAGCTTGATGATGTGCCTGAAGGGCTTGTGGCTGAATGGCTCGATGGTATAGATTCCATAAGCGCAGCAATGGTGGGTGATTCAAGCTATCGCGATGATGAACCCGATGAAGGGGATTAGAACCGCAGATAAATGCAGATAAACGCAGATTTGGTTCGACATGTTTATTCACGATATTTTAAAACTCGAGACCAAAGATAACATCTATTTTGTTGAAGAAAGCTACGCGGCGTTAAAAAACAACACACGGTCGCTTCAGTATCTGGAAAAAATACGCAAAGGGCAGGAAGATATCGCCGGGATAAAGGATGAAAAAGGCGAGGTAATCGGATTGGTCCTTTTCAATCCTAAAAATGAAGATTCAGAAGAGTTTTATGCGATTTTCACAAACCTGATTTCATCAAGACCTGAGCCGAATGAGAGCAGCAGGAGATTTTCCAGCATTACAAGTAATTTGAAGTTAAGTGAGGTGTACAATACTACCAGCAGGAAATTCAACGAAGCAATAATTGAATATTATTCCTTATCGCTGGTAAACAGGCATTTATGCGGGAATTGCCACATACTCAAGGAACCGTATGAGATGGTGTATATAGAAAGTCGCAATGCAAAACTGAAAGGATTGCTGGATAAATATAAACTCGATGGAGAAATTCTTGAAATATGCTGCGGCAACGGCATGTCCACGCTGCCACTTCGCGAGATGGGCTACAACCCCATAGCAATCGACTTTGATAAATGCCAGATATGCCAGGGGCTTGAACATAATGTGCTTGACCCGAAGCGGACAATAGTACTTGATGCTACGAGGCTTTCTGAATTTTTCCCTGATAATGCCTTTGATACAATAGTGGGTTTCATGCTGGGTACGATATATCCTTTTAACAGGGATGTATGGGAAAAAATGATGATTGAGGCAGTTAAAGTCCTGAAACCCGGGGGGATGATAATGCTGACAGTAAATAAAAAGGAAGAGATAGAGGTTCTTGGAAGCGCACTTGAGAGAAACCATATCACAGGGAAGATTATTGATAATACCGATGAAAAAGGCATTTATGACCAGTGGGCGTATATTGGTTATAAGGAATAAATAAAATGCCTCGTGATAGAAGGGATTATTTCTACAGGAAAGCCAAGGAAGAAGGATACCGCTCCCGTGCCGCTTTCAAGCTCAAACAGATAAACCAGAGGTTTAATATTATCAAAAAGGGAGATACCGTTGTTGATCTCGGCGCTGCTCCGGGGGGATGGCTTCAGGTGGCTAAGGAACTTTCCGGTGGCAAGGTTGTGGGTGTGGATATACTGCCCATAGAGGAAATCGAAGGGGTTGAGACGATTAAAGGAGATATCCGTCTTGAGAGCACGGTTGAAAAAATCAGAGAAAAGATAAAAAAAAAAGGAGCGGACGTGGTGATATGTGATGCTGCGCCCAATCTTTCAGGGAACTGGAGCTATGACCATGCAAGATCCATCGCCCTCGCTACATCTGCCCTTGAGTGCGCAAGGAAGCTCCTGAAACATGAAGGAAAGTTTGTGGTAAAGGTTTTTATGGGAGATATGTTTCCTGATTTCCTCAGTAAGGTGCGCCAGCATTTTGTGAAAGTGCAGGCTTTTTCGCCTGAGGCATCGCGAAAGCAGAGCGCAGAGATATATGTTATCGGTATGAAAACTGTTTTTTCAGATGCTCCGACCCCGACCCTGCCCTCCCGCAAGCGCACGCCCTCCCGTTGCTGCTTCGGGTGCGATGATGCGGATGACAACTTTTTCCATGCTCACCGATACATTTAATCTGCGTTCATCTGCGGTTCGTTTTCCGTGATACAAGATTTGCATCGGATTCATATCAGCCCGAACTGTGAAATATATGGTATAGGTTAGCACGATGCTTTTTCCCTTTGTTCTCTGTGCCCTTTGGGGCTTCACTTCATTCCGAGAAGTTTAATATCACAGCGAATCTTTGAGGGCTTCGATGCAAACAGAAGAGGTAAAGCTTCTTATCAGGAAATACGCGCTGCAGAATGCGGTTAAACACAACAAAATACCGCAGGCAGGCGCGGTGATGGGCAAGATCATGGCAATTCAGGAGCTTCGCTCACAGGCTCGGGAAATATCATCGCTTATGGAAGAGGTTGTGGATGAGATAAAAGCAATGCCTTCAGAATCATGGGAGAAGGAACTGGAGAAACTTGCGCCTGAGCTTGTTTCGGAACTCAAGGAAAAGAAGGAGCCCCAGAAAGGACTGCCGTCTCTTGAAATAAACGGCGTGCTCGTGATGAGATTTGCGCCGAATCCCAACGGCCCTCCTACCATCGGGAGTGCAAGAGGGATTGTCGTGAACTCGGAATATACAAAGAGATATCACGGTAAGCTCATCATCCGCTTCGACGACACAGACCCGGTAACCAAGCGCCCGATGCTGGAGGCGTACGATTGGTATCTTGAGGACTGTGAATGGCTGGGGGCTAAACCCGATGAAGTAGTAATCGCATCCGACAGGATACCGAGATATTATGAGGTTGCGGAGGAGCTTATCCAGAAGGATGGAGCCTACGTCTGTTTCTGCGAGCAGGAGGTCTTCAAAGCAATGAAGGACGCAAAAAGAGCCTGTCCTCACCGGGAGCAGGGAATCAAGAAGAACCTTGAATACTGGCACGGGATGATCTCAGGCAAATATGAGGAGCAGGAGGCTGTACTGCGCATAAAGACCGATATAGAGCATAAAGACCCTGCCATCCGCGACTGGGTGGCGTTCAGGATCATCAAAACACCGCATCCCCGCGTGGGGGACAGGTATATCGTCTGGCCATTGCTTGATTTTGAAGGGGCGG
>DAHXMQ010000210.1 GCA_027371625.1 Candidatus Methanoperedentaceae archaeon
ATCATCTGGTGCGATTCCTGCATCTTGCAGACTCGTGCATCGGATGCGGGCAGTGCAGCGATGTTTGCCCTGCGGATATCCCGCTTACGAGGCTTTACAGGAGATTTGCGAACCCTGTGCAGGAGGAGTTAAAGTACGAACCTGGGATGGATATGCGAAAGCCGCCGTATTTCGAGGTGAAGTTAAATGACTAATAATATTTATTCCACCATCTGCCCCGGATGCAACTTCGGCTGTGGTTTGTATATTCGGGAGAATGAGAAACTCGAGGTGAATTTCAGGAAATCCTCACCTTCCAATGCCGGGAAGCTTTGCAGGTTCGGGATGAGCTTGCCGCGCTTCTACACGCCTGTTAAGTCGGCTGTGGACGGAAAAGAGGTAACGCTGGAGGAGGCGGCAAAGGAAGCCAATAGGAAAATTTCAGCAGGCAACGTGGCTTTTCTTTCATTCGGCAATACCATAAGCGAGGAGCTTCTTGTATTCCAGAAGCTTGCTGGCTCATCGTTATACACAGGCGTTGACTTTGAAGCTCTTCCAAAGGACACCTACCAGACTGTGAGCGTCGGAGTGCCGTACAGCGATATCGAATCTTCAAAGCATATTGTGCTTTTCATCGATCCCTACGAGCAGTATCCTCTGGTGGTTCGGCGCCTGCTTTCTGCTAAAAATAAAGGCGCGAAAATATCTTCGGTGTGGTGGAAGTATTTACCGATTGCTGATGAAAACATCCGACCTGCCGAAATTTCAAAACTGCAACTCACGAAGGATTCGCTTGTTATTGCTGACTTTCATCCTCTTTCTGATATTGAGCAGGTAAAAAGCATACTTTCACTTGCGAAAAACGCAGGCGCAAAAATCACGTTTCTCAAGCCTTTTGCAAACTCTACAGGCGCGTATATCCTTTCAAGGGATGTGAAACAAAAATCGCTGAGGCAGCTTGTTGAGGACATCGATAAAGGAACGATAAAGACATTGTTCTGCTTAGAATCAGACCCGCTTGAGTTTATCCCGCAGGAGACGCTCGGAAAGCTCTCATGCATTATAACCCAGGCCGGGCGGGCAAGCGCCATCACTGCAAAAGCAAACATCGTGATTACCCATGAGCCGATGTACAGGAAGAAGGGCACGCTCATCAACAACGAGGGAAGGGCACAGGCGCTGGGAGGCGAAGGGACGAATGGAATAGAGGCGCTTGGGATTATTGCAGGCAACAAATTCGATTTCAATGTTCTTCACGAGTCGGTGAAAAAAGCGCTCGGCGTAGCAGCAATCGACGAATTCACGATTCCCGCGTACGAAAGACCTGCCTACGGCGCAATACAGGCAGCACCGAAGCAGGCGGAAGCCAAAACGATGCTCGTGAGCGTGCCCAATCCCTTCATGTGGTCTGGTCTGGCGGATGACAACGATTTCGTCGAATTGAACCTGAACACAGTTAGAACGCTGAAACTCCTGAAAGGTGGGCTGGTTAAAATCAAATCCAATGGCGCTTCAGTTGAAAAGAAATTCAAGGTGTCGCCAGTGCAGGATAATCTGCTGCTAACTGGCAAGAAGTTCGGGATAGAGAAAGGAATTCTAACGCCTGTCGAGGTATCGAGGTGATGACAATGGCAGATGAAAAAGCGCTTCGGGATGCGACCAGGTCAACATTGATAGGACTTGTAAAACCCGAGGTTAAATCTGAGCCCAAGCCAGAAGTCGAACAGGCGGCTAAACCCGATGTTAAAGCCGAAGCAAAGAAAGAGGCAGACCCGGCTAAGGAGTTTGTGGATGCTGTGATGGCAGAGATGAGCCTCAAAGGCGCTTCAAAGAAGAGGCTCGTCAAGATGCTGGCAGAGAAATATAATTTTGACAGGCAGAAGGTGCTGTTTAAACTCAGGCGCGCGCTGATCACGGAGAGGTATGCGGCGGGGCATGAGGCGGTGAGCGGGCAAGGGCATTGAGTTCAATTAATCCGTAACTTCGCCTGTTTTAAG
>DAHXMQ010000211.1 GCA_027371625.1 Candidatus Methanoperedentaceae archaeon
GGGGTGTAAACTTGACGCACCTTTCATCCAGATGTCATTCCTTTCCTTGGCTGTTATTCCATCCCTCAAGATAACAGATAAAGGGCTTGTTGATGCGGATACATTTAAAATAATTCCAGCTTACACGTAAAAAATTCAAATAAAAATTTTTAACGGAATGTTTATTTAGTAAAGAAATGCAATTGTTCGATATATGGAACTGCGCAAGTTTGAGCGGATTTTAAAGAAAGAACCTGAGGAGGCAGCAGAGGAGTTATTGAAAGAGGTTGAAAAAGCCTACGGCGAAATCCCATATATTCTTAATTTCATGAAGCAATCGCCTGAATTGCTCGTTGCAAAGGTGCTTTACGAAAATCAGATAATCAGGGAATTCAAGCATCTCGATGTGAAAACGATAGAGCTAATCTCCATAGGCGTATCCGCTGCACTGCGATGCGAGCACTGTCTCAAGCTGCACATCCGCGTAGCCCAGCGCATGGGGGCGACAAAGGAGGAGATATTCGATGCCATACTCATCGCAGGTTCATTGTCCAACAATGCAGCGCTTGCAGAAGGCACGAGGGCGATGGATTCTGAGCTTAAAGATGAATGCAGGGTATGCGGCATGCTGCAGGAGAAAGGGAAAAGCGATTAAATTTTCGGCTTTACTCCAAGCACGTTAATCATCTGGATAAGTTCGGTGAAAGCCTCAATTTCCCTTTCGAGAACCTCATCTTTCGTCATCGAAATGCTCATTTCCCCATCTACGGTGAGCATATCAGGACCTCTCCTCACCAGCCTTTCTATCCCGTCGCCTGATAGTATTTTCTTGATTTCAGGGTCATGGACGAACGCTCTTCCTGGAAATAAAACCGTCTCTTTTATTTTGCTCAAATCCATGACTTTTATATCTTCGATGGTAATCAGGCATCCAACATCCTTTTTTACAGGGATAACGTTTACAAGCCCTCCCAGCTTATCGAAAATCTCTTCCAATAAAGGCGCAGCGACCTCACCTGTTATTATGGTGGCTTCCTTCGTTATCTTCGGCAATTTCGAAAGAGCATCGCTATCATTTCTTATGGCAAAAGGCGAGCCGATCTCAGGGTCATATAAAGGCGTTCCTGTGACACGGAAATTGAATTTATTGTTTATGTCATCGACGATCGATTTGAAAGCGGAAAGCGAATGAGGCGAAATGCCTTCGATGAGGGGAGCATTATTGAGGATCAAACCCTGCTCAGGTGCGTTGGCAAACCGCATCAGGATGAGACCTTTTACGCCCATTTCCTCAAGGTCGGTACATGTTTTTAAAAGCACATCGCCGTCGTTCACGCCGGGAATAAGCACAGCCGCAGCATAAACATCGCACTTTTTCGCAAGCATGCGAAGCGCTTCGAGCGAATCAAGAGGTGTCCTGTCGTTCATGTAAATTTTGCGAAGCTCTGGGTCTGTTGCAAAAACAGTGAATGTTACCTCGCTTACCCCGTGATCGAGGAAGAACAGGGCATCTTCCTTATTCAGTCCCTTTCCGCTTGTGTAGCCGAGATGTATTGGTTTTTTATACTGCGAGAGGAATTTCACGAGCGATTTTAGCTCAGGATAGCAGCTCACATCCCCTCCCCCGCTTATGTTGAATTTTGAAACATTTTTGTTGAAAAAAAAACCCTGCTGGATTTCCTGTGCCACCATGGATAACGGTTTAAAACCCGAATAACCTTCCCTTACGTTTTTC
>DAHXMQ010000219.1 GCA_027371625.1 Candidatus Methanoperedentaceae archaeon
ACAAAACCACGTCCTATATCTCCCGATTTTCTATGGCGTTCAATCACGGCTATGGCGAGGATGTCTTGTTCCATGTCGGGCATGATAGCATTTTCCTCTGTTCTTAACTCTTCGATGCTTCTTTTTGTGATAAGCTTGCCGGGCACTATTTCAATTATGTGAGCCGACACGGTTTTTTTCCTGGATTTGAGTTTCAGTTCATCTGGTTCAATTTTTTTATATCTAACCGTCCTGAATACGTAGCTTGGGTATTCAAATGCTTCGATTTTCGGGTTCATTTTGCCACGTATCATCACTTTTTTTATCCTGAATGACATTAAATCATCGAGTATTACAAGATTAGCTCTTCGACCTATGCTTATGGAACCGACAAGCTGGTCTATCCTGTAATGGCGTGCGGCATTGATGGTAGCCATAGAGATCGCCTGAACCGGGTCTATTCCAAGCTTGATTGCAGTCCGAACGATTATGTCCATGTGTCCTTCTATAAGGTCAGCAGGATGTTTATCATCCGTAGCGAAGAAAAAGTTTTCAAGTGATATTCTATCACGAACCAGTCTGGGAATGAAATCTGCAATACTCTTTGCAGCCGAGCCTTCCCGAAGCATGATTTTCATACCGAGGCGTGCCTTTTCGAGTACTTCATCGTATGCTACGGACTCGTGGTCGCTTGAGATGCCTGCACTCATGTATCCAAACAATTCACTGCCTCTCATACCAGGGCAGTGACCGTCCACAACGAGCTTCCTCTCAAGAGCTGCATCAATCATTCTGAGTTTTTCAGGATTCCCGCGCAGGATTTCTGGATAATCCATCACCTCACCCAGACCTACGACGTATTTCATATCCAGAAACTTTTTAATTTCTTTCAGCCCGAGCTTCGCACCTGATGTTTCAAGTGAGCCTGGAGGCACACATGATGATATTGTGATAAAAATATCCATCGGCAGCCGTTTTGCTTCATCCATAACAAGTTTGATGCCTTTTATGCCAAGGATGTTGGCTAACTCATGCGGGTCGATTACGATACCAGTTGTTCCATGGAGAATAGATTGCTTTGCGAACTGCATAAGAGTTATCATGCTTGATTCAAAATGCACATGCCCATCTATCAATCCCGGGCAGGCATAAGCGTTTTTTATATCAAGCATCTCGGTTTTATCGCCTGTCAGTTCTTCCACATCACCTATGCCAGAGATGAAACCTGAGCTTATTGCTATGTCGCCCTTTGTGATCTCTTTTGTGTTGACATTCACAATTCTGCAATTCTTAAGTACGGTATCAGCCTTGATCCTGCCTTCCCCTGCAAGCACCTTCTCTCTCAAAAACATAATACAGAATTGTTCTGTACTGGTTAAAATGTCTTTGTGTCCAATGTTTTTCCTTTTGGTTGCCTGAAATAATAGCCCGCCATCTCAGAGTGTTCCTCTGTGATGTGAAACCATCTCTCATCAGGCAATCTAATCGTAACGTTATTTTTAGAAATTACAATCCCCATATTCTTCTTTTTTATGCCTCCACCATCGCCCTCGCATCCACCGCAATCGCGCCGCTCTCGCTAACGATAAGCGGGTTAATATCAAGCTCGATGATGTTCTCCTTCTCCGCCATCTTCGAAACCGAAACCAGAACCTGCGCAATAGCCTCGATATCAGCAGGCTTCTTCCCGCGAATGCCTTTGAGTATAGGGAAGCCTTTAACCTCAGAGATCATTTCAAGCGCATCGCTTTTATCGATCGGCACAACCCTGAACGAAACATCCTTATACACCTCTACAAAAATCCCGCCAAGCCCGAACATGATGGCATGACCGAACTGTGCATCCTTCTTGAGACCCACGATGGTTTCATGACCCGCAGGTGCCATCTGTTGCACGAGGATGCCCTCTACCCTTGCATCTGGAACTGATTTCTTAATTCGCGATATTATCTTGCTGTAAGTCGTTCCCACGTATTCCCTTTTCACATTCAGAACCACGCCTCCAACATCGCTTTTATGTGGGATGTCGGGCGAGGAAATTTTCATGGCAACAGGAGTTCCTATCTGTAATGCGATTGCAATGGCTTCATTTACGCTGGTTGCAATTTGTTCCTTTGTCACAGGAATCCCGTATCTTGCGAGAAGTTTTTTTGTCTCATGCTCGGTGAGTATCTTATTCATGCGCTCCACCTCTTGCTTTCACCGTTTTGAGGAAATCCCTGTGCCTTATAAGCGCCGCCAGCGCTTTCACAGCCCGCTCCGGCACCGAATAGTTGGGCAGGCAGCCGCTTTTCAGTATCTCTACGCCCTCCTCAGTTCCTTTCCCCCCCATCCAGCATGTTATTATCGGTTTCGGGCATTTTCGTTTTATCTCAACAACAGCCTCTGCAGGCGGTATTGCATTCGACATCAGGGTATGCACATAAATAACTATTAAAGAATCCACATCCGGGTCGATGAGGAGTGCCTTCATCACATCCAGATAAACTTCGTAGGAAGAGGTGCCGGCGGTATCGATGGGATTCGAACTGGATGCAAATTCGGGCATGGCTTTTTTTATTTTTTCCTTTGTTTCTTCGCTTAGATCCACGATGTTGATGCCGTGCTTCTCACACTCATCCGTTGCCACAATAGAAGCTCCTCCGCCGTTTGAGATGATAGCGACATTATTCCCTCTTGGGAGCGGCTGGCACGAGAATGCAAGCGCTGCATCGAAAACCTCGTCTATGGTATCAACGCGCAGTATCCCAGCCTGCCGAAATGCTGCCGAGTAAATCTCATCCGAGCCTGCTATCGAGCCGGTATGTGAAAATACAGCCTTTGCGCCTCTTTTCGACCTGCCTGTTTTTATGGCGATTATGGGTTTTTTTATGCAGCGGGCAGATTCCAGAAACTCCCTTCCGCGCTTTATCCCTTCAGCATACATCGCTATAACCCCGGTCGATGGGTCGTTATTTAAGTACTCTAACAGGTCAACGTCATCCACATTTGCCTTGTTCCCAGTACTGATTATTTTGCACAGCCCCAGCCCCATATCGATAGTCCATTCGGCAAGAGCCAGACCAAGGGTTCCACTCTGCGTGATGAAGGATATCGGTCCTTTGCTTGGAAGCCTCCCGATAACGCTGGCATTCAGGCTCACGGGTTCATTGACAATGCCGAGGGCGTTCGGACCGATCATGCGCATCCCGTATTTTTTTACGATGTCGATGAGCTTTTGCTCAAGCTCTGCGCCCGCGCTTCCCGTCTCGCTGAATCCTGCGCTTATCACAACAAGTCCCCTAACACCTTTTTCCCCGCATTCTTCTACAGCAGAAAGAACAAATTGCGCAGGTATTGCTATTACAGCCATCTCCACTTTGTCAGGAATGTCCAGTACGGAAGGATATGAAACCACACCCTTCACTTCCTTTTCTTTTGGATTCACAGGATATGCCGCTCCTTTAAAGCCGCTCAATATGTTTTTAAATATCCGCCCTCCCCACTTTGCCTCATTGTTCGAAGCTCCAACAACAGCTATGGAAGCCGGCTCGAATATCGAAGAGAGCATTTTCTACATCCATTCCCTGTATTTCATGGCTCGCAGCACTCTTTGCTTTGCGATGCCCAGAGCAGCTTCCCGGGGATATGTTTTCTCGCTGTACACTTTATCAAGAATCTCTTTCGTATTCCTTGGAATGGTGCTTTTAATCCTCTCAAAAGCCTGCGTCTCGGTCCCGCCGTGGTACTCAACTGACGCTGTTATCACCCCGCCTGCGTTAGCCACAAAATCAGGAATAACAAGGATTCCCCTGTCGTGAAGCATCTTCTCCGCATTCTCGGTGATAGGGATATTGGCGCCTTCGATTACCAGTTTTGCGTCCAGCACATCGGAATTGGCTTCGGTAATTACATCGGGACGCGCCGCGGGAACGAAAATATCGGTGCTTATATTGAGCAGGTCGGAGGTTTTCAAAACCTCGCCGCCCCTGTAATTCACCACCGAGCCTGTGGTGTCCTTGATTTTTATCAATTCCTCGATCTTCAATCCATTGGGGTTGTAAATAGTACCTTTTGAGTCGCTCGCTCCAACCAGTATCACGCCTTGCTCGGCAAGATAGCGCGCTGTTGGTTTCCCCACATTCCCTAACCCTTCGATAGTGAGGCGCGCTCCGTTCAGGTCAAGGTTGATATAGTCTTTTGCCACCTCGGTGCACTGTGCCACGCCGTATCCCGTGGCGCCGATCTCGTCAAGCGGTATCCCGCCAAGCTCCCTCGGCAGTCCCACCGCGCGGGCAATCTCGTCATAGATGTGCGCCATGCTTGCTTCATCTGTTCCCATGTCAGGTCCCGGGATGTATTCCTCGATGCTTTTTATTGCCCTTGCGAAGAGCCTGATTATGTGCTCCTTGTTCACCGTTTTCGGGTCGGCTAAAATGCCCGACTTCCCTCCGCCGTGTGGCAGACCTGCCATAACATTTTTATAAGTCATCGCACGGGCGAGCCTCCTGACCTCGGTCGTGGTCACGTCAGGCGCCATCCGCACGCCTCCGATGG
>DAHXMQ010000225.1 GCA_027371625.1 Candidatus Methanoperedentaceae archaeon
ATTATCGATGCAGATATGCCCAGGCTTCACCTTAGCCATGATTTTTTCATAATCGTCCTTGTGACCGAAGGTAGTCGCAGTAAGTACAGTTTCGATGCCCAGTTCTCTCATCGGCTCGATCCAGTGCCAGGCGCGCGGCGCTCCCTGATATATAAAGCACTTCTTACCCTCAAGCTTCGTTCTGTAACAATCAATCTTGGATTGGTACTTTGCAAGCTCCTCTGCTATCACTTTTTCTGCGTTCTCTTCAAGGTGGAAGATGTTCCCAACGTCGCGAAGGGCTTTTGCAGTCTGCGACATGCCGAAAAGGGAGACGTTGATGTAGGGAATGTTGTACTTGTCCTGTATCATCTTGGCTATATATGTCGATGAGCGCTGACATTGAACGATGTTAAGCCTGGCGCGGTGCATCACCGGAAGGTCGTGGTAAGGCGAGTTTCCTGTGAAGATGGTAAGAACCCTTACACCCATGCGCTCAAAGAGCTGGCGAATTATCCAGGCATCGCCGTCGATATTGAACTCCCCGATTATGCACATATCATAAGGCGTGGTTTTTTCAGGCTCCTCTGTCCCCACTACCTTCTCAAACAGCGTGCGATTGGCTATGTGATGCCCTAAGGACTGGCTTACGCCACGAAAGCCTTCGCAGTGGAAAGGCACAACAGGTATCCCGATTTTCTCGGAAGCCTGCTTGCATATAGCCTCTGTATCATCGCCAATCAGCCCGACCACGCAAGTGGAATAGACAAACACTGCTTTCGCTTCCGGGAAAAGCTCATGCGATTCAAGTATGGAATTAAAGAGCTTTTTTGCGCCGCCGTAGATTACGCTTTCTTCTGTCAGGTCTGTACTGAAGCAGTACTTCCTGTGCAGCTTCACGTCAGAAAGGTTTCTTCTTGTACCCCATGTATAGTAGGCGCATCCAATTGGACCGTGCACAAGTTGGATAACGTCCTTTACAGGACCTCCGACTACTCCCCTGCATCCGGCAAATGTACAGCCCCGCTCGGTCATGTCGCCGGGCACGGTCTGGATATTGCACATGGGCAATATCATGTTCCCGGACTCATGGCACACTATGTGCGGCTGGCGCTGCGGTATCGGTATGTCGCATTCCGGTAATATTGTTGTCATTTTTTCTCCTTTTAGTCATTTTATGAATTTCACCGCAAAGTTCGCAAAGAGCGCAAAGATAGAGCAGCAATAAGAACACGGATGACGCGGATTGGACGGATTTTCACAGATAATTTTTATCCGTGCGCATCCGTGTAATCTGTGCAATCCGTGTTCTATCACCCTTAATCACGTATCTGCGTTCATCTGCGTTTATCTGCGGTTTATTTTCACCTCAATGCCTGTTCTCCGCTCTCTCCTGTTCTCACCCTTACGGCGTCCTCGACAGGGCAAACGAATATCTTGCCGTCTCCAATCTGCCCTGTCTGGTTTGTCCTTATCAATGTCTCCACGACCTTTGGAACATCGCTGTCCTCGACCACTGTATAAATCATCCTCTTGGGAATGAACTGGAGTCTTTTTTCTGTTTTCACCTCGTTCATCTCATCGTCTGGTTCTATCAAACCGCGCTGTTTTCCCCTGCCCTCCACGCTTATCATCGTAAGGGCTGGAACACCAATTCCCAGAAGACCTGCCTTTGTCTCCTGTATTTTATGTCTTCGTATTATTGCGATAACTTCCTTCATGCTTTCACCTACAATCCAGAGGCACCTGTCCTCACAGTATAAGCTTCAGCCACATCTGTCACAAATATCTTGCCGTCACCTATGTTTCCTGTTCTGGCGCTGTTCTGGATAACATTCACGGCTTTTGAAACTGCTTCATCAGCTACTACGAGCATCAGCATCACTTTGGGCAATTCGTCGTAGCAAACCGTGCCCACACGAATTCCCTTTTGCTTACCTCGCCCGAACACGTTCATCTTCGTAAGGGAGTAAAACCCCTCTTTTTCCAGATTTTCCACAACCTTCTCTTCCTTGTTCGGTCTGATTATTGCACGTATCATTTTCATGGTCTTACCTCTCTACGATACCGAATTCAACCATCATGTTCTCAAGCTCCTGCATTGGCATTGGCTTCGGAATAACGAAATCCCTGTTCTCAATAATATTTTTTGCAAGGGTTCTGTAAACCTCAGCCTGCTTGCATGCGGGATCAAAATCAATCACCGTTTTTCGATTTATTTCCGCCCGCTGCACGATGTTATCCCGTGGCACGAACTGTATCAGCTTTGAGCCTATCTTTTTTGAGAATTCGGTGAGAAGCCCAAGCTCGTTATCCACGTTTCGTGAGTTGCATATTATCCCACCAAGACGCGCATCGCCGTTCTCTGCGAATTTCACTATACCCTTGCAGATGTTGTTGGCTGCGTAGAGAGCCATGAGTTCTCCCGATGCTACAATGTATATCTCCTTGGCATAGCCCTCGCGTATGGGCATGGCAAAGCCGCCGCATACAACGTCCCCGAGTACATCGTAAAAGACGAAATCAAGCTCCTCGTTGTAAGCTCCAAGCTCTTCCAGGAGTTTGATTGCTGTGATCACTCCTCTTCCCGCACATCCTACACCCGGCTCAGGACCTCCCGCCTCGACGCATCTTATCCCACCATAGCCTGTATGGCGAACAGCATCAAGTTTTACGCCTCCCGTGCCGTTGTCCCGCATGGTATCGAGCACCGTCGCCTGCGCTTTCCCCCCAAGCAGCATCCTCGTTGAGTCAGCTTTCGGGTCGCACCCTATCTGCATCACCTTCTTACCGAACGAAGCAAGCGCAGCAGTCAGGTTCTGCGTGGTAGTTGACTTGCCGATTCCGCCTTTTCCGTATATTGCAATCTGCCTCATTTTTCCTCCTTTTTTTTGAGACGGTAGTCAACTGGTGACTTGATATTATTTAAATATTTTCAGTATAAAAGTCTTACTGATGATTAACTTTATATATTATTAACTGTACGGTGGATAGCCGTGTGCCTTTGGATTAGGCACCCTTAGGAGGAATAATGATATGGAAGATAGTAATCAAACAGTTGATGGCAAGTTGACCGTAAAAATGAAGCGGACGCTCAACCTGACATCTCTTCTGGTGAACGCCATGGCGCTCATCGCCCCTGGAGCATTCCTTTGGACGACTTTCCAGGTGCAGGCAGCCCAGACCAATGGCAATGCATCAACCGCAGGCGAGATGTGGACAGGCTTGTTCTTTGC
>DAHXMQ010000244.1 GCA_027371625.1 Candidatus Methanoperedentaceae archaeon
GTGAGCGCTCTTGATGAATTAAAAAACTCATTTCCCTCTGCCATCGTAAGCACAGGCATGCAGGCAGACAAGCCGCTTGCGATTATCAAGAAAGAGGCGCTATTGGATGTTGCAGGGAAAGTGAAGGAGATGGGTTTTGGTCATCTTTCCGTGATTACAGGGGTTGATTATAAAGACCATTTTGAGGTTGTATATAACTTCTTTTCCTGGGATAAGAAGGAGAACCTTGTCTTAAAGGTCATCCTTGACCATGAAAACCCGGAGGTGGACTCGCTCACATCGCTCTGGAAAGGCGCTGACTGGCTTGAGCGGGAAACATACGACCTTCTTGGGATTACATTCGCAGGTCATCCGAATCTTTCAAGGATACTGCTGCCCGGGGGCTGGATGGGACATCCGCTGCGGAAGGATTATGATATGAACACAGAGCAGTTCGTTACCATAGGAGAGGACGGGGAGGACATAGTGAGCACCGACGGAGGGAAGCTGTTGAGGCGGTAGCATGGAAACGGACGAGCTTATAATAAATTTAGGTCCTGTGCATCCAAGCACGCACGGTGTGCTGCGCTTCAAATTGAGGATGGACGGCGAGATAATCAAGGATTGCAGGATTGTTCTGGGCTACCTTCACAGAGGTACTGAAAAACTCGGCGAGATGAAAACATATCTCCAGTTCGTCCCTTATACAGACAGGCTGGATTATATCTCAGCCATGCCCAATAACTATGCCTATGTAAAAGCAGTTGAGGAGCTCGCTGGAATAGAGGTCCCACTGCGGGCGGAGTATATCCGCGTTCTTGCCATGGAACTCAACAGGATAGTGAACCACATCGTATCCATCGGTTCCCTTCTTCTTGATCTCGGAGCAACCACCATGATAATGTGGGGCTTCCGTGAAAGGGAGAATGCGCTCCAGTTATTCGAGATGCTCTGCGGTGCACGGATGACCTTCAACTACATCAAGCCCGGCGGGGTGAGGGAGGACATTCCTGATGGCTTCATCCCGAAACTCAATGAGTTCATAGATGACATGGAAAAGCGAATAGTAGATTACGAGCAGTTGATCAACGATAATGAAATATTCCTCATGAGGATGAAAAAAATCGGGGTGATAAGCGCGGAGGATGCAGTAAACTACGGCATGACAGGTCCTGCGCTTAGGGGTTCAGGAGTAAATTATGATATCAGGAAGTATGAGCCATACTCCATATACCCCGACATTGATTTCAGGGTATGCGTACGCAGCGAAGGGGATAGCTATGCCCGCTATATGGTCAGGATTGATGAGATGAAGGAAAGCCTCCACATCCTGCGGCAGGTAGTGGATACCATGCCCAAGGCAGAGGTGGTCAGCAGCCCGAAATACGGAATAGCCCCGATGACAGGCACAGCTTCCACTGTTATGACATATTTCCCGCGGATTTTTACCCCGCCTCAGGGAGAGGTTTACAGCAGGATTGAGGCTCCGAAGGGGGAGCTTGGGTTTTACATCGTGAGCGACGGCACGACCAAGCCTTATAGAGTTAAAATACGCTCGCCATCGTTCTGCAACCTTACCGCAATTCCCGAGATGGTGAAGGGACTCAAGATCCCTGACCTGATAGCTGCCTTTGGAACAATAGATGTCGTGCTCGGCGATGTGGACAGGTGATTGAATGAATGCCTATGAACTTATAGTAAATATTTTAACTGCACTTGGGGCGTACGAGCCTGTATTAAACATCTTCAAAGCACACGGAGCCGAGTATGTCTTAAAAGTGATAATCGTCTTCGTTGAGATTGTTGTGCTGATGGCTTTTGTGCTTGTCACGGTTATGTTCCTGACATGGATGGAGCGTAAGGTTGTTGCCATGGTGCAGGTCAGGTACGGACCGATGGTAACAGGGCCACGTGGACTTCTCCAGCCTGTTATGGACGGGATAAAGCTCATGGGAAAGGAAGATATCATACCTGAAAAAGCTGATAAATGGCTGTTTACGCTTGCGCCTTTTATAGTATTTATCCCTGCGATTCTTGTATTTGTTCCCATTCCCTTCGGGGATTACCTTATCATCTCTGACCTCAGGGTCGGGCTTCTGTATATCATTGCGATTTCCGCAATCTCGCCCGTTGCTATTCTGCTTGCAGGATGGGCGTCCAATAATAAGTATTCGCTGCTCGGGGCAATGAGGGCTGTTGCCCAGGATATCAGTTACACAATACCATTGGCTTTAGCCGCGATAGCAGTGGTTCTGTTCACAGGCTCCCTGAGCACTGTCGATATTGTAAATGCACAGAGCGGAACGTGGTTCGGGATAATCCCGAAGTGGTTCATATTCCTCCAGCCGCTTGGGTTTATTTTATTCCTTATAGCCTCCATCGCTGAAATGGGACGCATACCCTTCGATTTCCAGGAATCTGAATCCGAGCTTGTCGCAGGTTTCTTTATAGAATACAGCGGGATGAAATTTGCCATGTTCTTCCTCGCAGAATACGCCCATTTGTTCGCAGTCTCGGCAATAGTGGTCACGTTATTCCTTGGAGGCTGGAACGGTCCGATACCTTCTTTTTTACCGGCTTTTGCAGTTCCCCTCGTCTCGCTTGTATATTTCCTGATTAAAACCTATGCTGTAATATTCTTTGCAATGTGGCTTCGTGACACTGTGCCAAGGGTGCGAATCGACCAGCTTCTCAATCTTGGATGGAAAATCATGGTGCCTCTTGCATTGTTGAACCTTCTGGTGACAGGTTTCCTCGTGACTATTCTTGCGAACGGGGTGATATGATGGTATGGATAACCAGGAGATGGACAATGAGCGGTATAATAAAAGGGCTCATCGTCACCATGAAACATGTCCTGCACATCGGGAATAGACCCACGGTAACAATCCAATACCCTTATGAGCGCATGAAGCTCTCGCCGAGGTTCAGGGGTCTGCATGCAGTGGATGAGAATGCCTGCATCGGCTGCGGGATATGCGAGGTGAACTGCCCGAATGGTACGATTACCATAGTGAAATACGGCACACGATGGTTCCCTCAGTTCAATATAGGGATGTGCATGTTCTGTGGGCTCTGCGTTGATGTGTGCCCCATGAATGCCATTAAAATGACAGGCAACTATGAGCTTGCGGATTATACAAGGGAGAGCCTGATATACACGCCTGAAAGGCTGCTCTTCAGCAAAGAGGTGAAACAGTGATCTCGGATATCGTATTTTTAGTCATCTCTCTTATCACGATTCTTTCATCCATCATGGTGGTACAGGCAAAAAAATTAGTCCACAGTGCTGTTTATCTTGCAGGTACTCTCATCGGCACAGCAGGGCTTTTCCTTCTTCTTGAGGCAGAGTTCATCGCATGGATACAGGTGCTTGTTTATGTGGGTGCTGTTATCACGCTCATATTGTTCACCATAATGCTGACAAGGAAAGGAGAGGAGGAATAAAATGCCAAACAAACTCGCCAATCTCTTAATCGCCCTTCTCTTATTCGCGGTATTATTCCTGGCAATCGACAACAGTTACACCGAACTGGCAGTAAAAAATGAGGTAATTCCTGTCAGTATAGGGGGTATTGCAGGCGGGTCTGATATCAGGTACGGAATATTCAGCGATTTTGTTTTTCCTTTCGAACTGCTTTCACTGCTGTTGCTTGCTGCATTAATCGGCGCTCTTTACATAGCGAAAAAGGAGGCTTAGGATGCTTTATTATTATCTTCTGGTTTCAGCAATCATATTCACAGTAGGCTCGTACGGAATAATCACGCAGAGAAGCGGGATTAAAATCCTGATGTGCATCGAGCTTCTTTTGAACTCGGCAAACCTCAACCTCGTGGCATTCTCAAGCTACAACGGCAATGCCTCAGGTCAGGTATTCGCTGCGTTCTCGATCGCCATAGCAGCAGCGGAAGCAGCCATCGGGTTTGCAATATTAGTTGCGTTATTCAGGGTACGCGATACCATCAATCTCGATAATATCGATATCCTGAGGTGGTAATATGTTCAGCGACTATGCAGCATTAATAGTATTATTGCCTGTGATTGGCTTTGTACTAACGCTTTTCCTCGGAAAGAAGCTCCCTTCAGGTGGTGCATATATTCCAATCGCAGCAATCCTCGGCTCGTTTATCATCTCGCTCGGTATTTTCCTTGAGATATACCCTGATAAGGTAATCCAGCAGTCCTGGAACTGGTTCGCAGGAATGAACCTCGGCATACTGATAGACCCTCTTGCAATCGTGATGCTCCTGATGGTTTCTTTCGTAAGCCTTCTAATACACATCTATGCAGTGGGATACATGGCACACGACCCTGCTAAGCCTCGTTATTTCGCCGAGACCTCGTTGTTCACGGCGGCGATGCTTGCTGTCGTTCTCTCGGACAACGTACTGCAGTTCTTCATAGCATGGGAGATTGTCGGGCTTTGCTCCTATCTCTTGATAGGTTTCTGGTACCACAAACCAGCAGCAGCAGCCGCTGCAAAAAAGGCTTTCCTTGTAACAAGGGTGGGCGACGTATTATTCCTTGCAGGAATCGTGCTGCTCTATGTCAATATGAGCCAGATTATCGCATCCCATGCATTCACACTGCCGCAGGGCAATTTCATTCTTCAGTTCAAGTCCATGTTTGATGCAATACCACAGATTGATCCAAGGCAATTGACCTACATTACATTACTTTTCTTCGGGGGCGCTGTTGGTAAGAGCGGTCAGTTCCCATTGCATGGCTGGCTTCCGGATGCCATGGAAGGCCCTACAACGGTTTCAGCTTTGATCCATGCTGCCACGATGGTGACTGCTGGTGTATATCTTGTTGCAAGGACATTCCCCATGTTTGTAGCTGCACCTGATTCGCTCCTCGTGGTTGCATACATAGGCGGATTCACTGCGCTATTCGCTGCCACGATGGGAATTGTGATGAATGATATTAAAAGGGTGCTGGCATACTCGACCGTCAGCCAGCTCGGGTATATGATGCTTGCGCTCGGAACAGCAGGAATAGCAATCGGCGCTAAAGCTGTGGGGATATCCGTGTTCCACCTCATAAGCCATGCCTTCTTCAAGGCTCTTTTGTTCCTCTGCGCAGGAAGCGTCATCCATGCCGTGGGCACGAACGACATACGGGAAATGGGAGGATTATTTAGCAAGATGAAGATCACGGCAATTACCATGATAATCGCCTCGCTTTCACTTTCAGGTATCGGTGTCCCGTTAATTGATCTTGGTATCCCGGTTAATATAGCCACGTCGGGATTCTTCAGCAAGGATGCCATAATAGAAGGCGCATTCGAATTCGGGGATAAAACGGGGAATTTCATTCCCTATATTTTTGCGATTCTTGCAGCGCTACTTACCTCAATCTACATCTTCAGGCTGTGGTTCATGACATTTTCAGGAACGCCCCGCTCCGAGAAGCATGCCCATGAATCACCGAACGTGATGACAATACCGCTCATTGTTCTTGCTGCACTTGCGCTGCTCTTTGGCTACTCGCAGACAGGATTCTACAATTATCTTGAGAAAAATTTTAGACTCATGAACGTATTTGTACCCGTTCATCAGGAGGCATCCCCGCCATCGTTAATAATAACGCTGCTTCCTCTAATCATGGGTATTGCGGGTCTTCTGATATCGTATGCGATCTACCACAGGAGGATGCTGGATATGAGTAAGCTTGTATCATCGCAGAACCCGCTGTATAAACTTCTGATAAAAAGATATTATGAACCTGGACTCTCGGCAGACATAATAGGTGTGAAAATTACTCACGGCGTTGCAGCACAGTCGGGCGAATTCGTGGACAGGAAGATAATCGACGGGCTTATCATTGATAATGTCATTAGCAACTCGCTTATAAAGTTTGGCGATGTTGCAAAGAAAATACAGACAGGCGTAGTCCAGAACTATGCTTCGATAGTATTGCTCGGAATAGGTCTGCTTGTAATTTTACTCATGCTCGGAGGTGCTTAGATGGCTTTGATTTCACTGATGATTGCAATACCATTAATCGGGGCGATTATAACATTCCTGACAAGAACAAGGCAGCAGGCGCGTGCAATCGCACTTATAAGTTCCGGAATATCGCTTATTATATCCCTGTTTTTACTTTCAAGATTCTCAAGCAGCATCTCAGCCCCCCAGTTTCTTGAATCCACGCAATGGATTGCAAGCCTCGGTGTAAACCTGAAGTTCGGGGTCGATGGCATAGGGCTTCCGCTTGTGCTTCTGTCCAATATAGTCATCCCTCTCACCGTCGTATTTGCATGGGGCGAGACAAAGCAGGCAAACCAGTTCTACGGTTTGATACTCCTTGAGCAGGTTGGCGTTCTGGGAGTTTTCACATCCCTTGACTTCTTTGTATTCTACATATTCTGGGAAATCGTGCTCATACCCATGTACTTCCTCATCAGCCTCTGGGGAGGACCGAGAAAGGACTATTCTGCAATCAAGTTCTTCATATACACGCATGTGGCAAGCCTCGTGATGCTGCTTGCGATATTTACCCTCTACTTCATGGCTCCTCCTGTTGATCCCTTCACAGGTCAGCGTACGTTTGACATGTTCTATCTGTTGAACTCTTACCAGATAATCGCTTCACCGATATTGAAAGATGCCATATTCCTTGCATTATTGTTCGGTTTTATCGTGAAGATGCCAGCAGTTCCATTCCATACCTGGCTTCCAGATGCTCACGTCGAGGCACCTACGGCAGGCAGCGTCATACTTGCTGCGTTATTGCTCAAGATGGGCGGCTATGGTCTTTTCAGGATTATACTCCCCATTCTTCCCTTCTCAGGCTCGCCCGGTAAATTGATTACTTTAATGGCGATAATCGCTATATTGAGCATACTATGGGGAACGTTCCTTGCCCTTGCGCAGCGCGACCTCAAGAAGATGGTGGCTTACTCAAGCATAAGCCACATGGGTTATGTGATGCTCGGCGCAGCAGCCCTAATCCCGCTCTCCGTAAGCGGGGCGATGTTCCAGATGTTCTCGCATGGACTTATCACATGCGTGCTCTTCATGTCGTGCGGCGTAATCCAGCACAGTGCAGGAACGAGGATAATCGGCAACCTTGGAGGGATAGCAAAGCACATGCCCAAGCTTGCGTTCCTTATGATGGCTGGATTCCTTGCATCGCTTGGGTTGCCTGCAATGAGCGGATTCGTAGCAGAATTCCTCGTGCTGGTCAATTCGTATATCACCCTGCCCACGTTCGTGATACTTGCACTCTTCGGCATCGTGTTCACGGCAGGGTACCATCTCTGGGCAATGCAGAGAGCGGTATTCGGCACCTACAATGAAAAACTCGGGCATATACACGACGGCGCAGGCTACGAGATTGCAGCAATGGCAATACTCGTGCTGCTGATAATATTCTTCGGGCTTAACCCGAGCCCTGTGCTTAACATGATGACCACCAATGCAAACCAGCTTGTAGCACTTGCCGCGGGGTTGAAAGGGGTGATAACATGAACTATACACTGCTTATTCCAGAGATACTACTCACGATTCTTGCCCTCGTGATAATCCTTTTTGGTCTTTTAATGAGCGATAAGGACAAGAACATGCTTGGATACCTGAGCGCAGCCGGTATTCTGGCTTCCATCATAGCCATACTTGGGACAAGCGGTAGCGCTAGCTTTTTCTATTTCTATAATTCGCTTGTGATTGACCCTTTATCGCAGGTCTTTAAGCTGATTTTCCTTACTGTTTCACTGCTTGTAGTGATTGCTTCCATCGGTTATTTCAAGAACAATCCGCACCAGGATGAATACTACACCCTTCTTCTCCTCGCCTTGGTGGGGATGATGGTTGTATCTTCTGCCAATGACCTGATTTCGCTTTTCGTGGGATTCGAGCTTGCAAGCATGTCAACCTATGTTCTCGCAGGTTTTGAGAAAAAGAATTCGCTGTCCCTTGAAGCCGCACTGAAATATTTCATTATAGGTTCGCTCTCATCTGCCCTGCTTTTATTCGGGATGTCGCTTGTCTATGGCATAACAGGTTCCACGAACATTCCTGTGATCATAGATTACTTCAGGGCAAATCCACTTTTGGCAGCAAGCTCGCTCGGCGTAATTGGAATAATTTTCTTAGTTGCTGGGTTCGGCTTCAAGATGGCGCTTGTCCCGTTCCACATGTGGGCGCCTGATACATACGAAGGCTCGCCCACGGTCGTATCATCGCTGCTTGCTGCGGGCTCAAAGAAGATGGGATTCGTGGCAGCTTTCAGGTTACTCGTGTTGTTCGCCGTTGCTGTGGTGCCGCTTCGGCTGGATATCCAGATGGCGTTCGGAGTTCTGGCTGTTATCACAATGACCTACGGCAATATCGTGGCAATCTCGCAACGGAGCATCAAGCGCATGCTTGCGTATTCATCCATAGCGCAGGCAGGCTACATATCCCTTGCATTCGTTGTAACCACACAGATGTCGGTAGCAGGAGGCGTGCTGCTCGCTCTCGGTCATGCCCTGATGAAGGGCGGCGCGTTTATTGCTGTCGCAGTGGTGGCATACATGGTGTTATCAGACAATAAGAACGCAAAGAACACGGACGACCTTGAGAATTTTGCAGGACTTTCAAAGCGTGCGCCGATAACGGCTTTCTCCTTACTTGTATTCCTGCTGGCTCTTGCTGGTATTCCGCCATCTGCTGGCTTCATAGGAAAATTCGTATTATTCTATGCTGTTATAATCGAGGCTGTTGCAAGAGCAAGTTCGTGGCTTCTTTTAGTTGTCATTATTGCCATATTGAACAGTGCACTTTCAATCTATTATTACGCAAGGGTGATAAAGTACATGTACGTGCTTCCTCCCACTGGCGATAAAATAAAAGAGCCAACGCCCTATGTTGTGGCTCTTGTGCTTGCTGTGATAGGGACTATAGGCATAGGGATTTATCCTGAGCCTTTTATCCAGATGGCTATGAATGCAGCCCATGTTTTAGGAGTGTGAGTTATGGCTGACTGCGACCTCTGCGGTGTGGCAAGACCAACGCTTTGCCCTGTGAAGGTGAACGACAGGAGCGTTTTTTCCGCATATCCCACGGGAACGTGGAGGGGAATTAACGAGGAATGCCTTGAGAGATGCCATGAGGCGAACCTCAACCGTGTGCCTGTAAACGGGAAGAAATGCGATCTGTGTGGAATGAAAAACGTTCAGTTATTCCAGGTGAAAGTCCAGGTGCCCACTTTCGAAGAGCCTTATCACAGGGAAGTGGATAAGGCTATCTGTGAGCGCTGCTTTGAGGCATGCGAGGAGACTATAAGGAGACGGGAAGCTGAAAAGGAAGAGGGGCATCACTGAATTTATACCGAAGACACCGCTAATAAAGACTACTGATATTGCCATTCAGAGAAATATATATATCTGGGAAAACAATTTAGTGATGCAATTGTTTGAGGGAATTTCTTGGTCTTGAAAGAAGAATGGATGGACAAAAGAATTTGTATGTAGAGATTCAATTTTCAATCATAGAATAAAATATAAGTAAAAAATAAATGTACCAAAATATGGATCCTTGGTTCAACAAACGGTGGGATGATGGACTCGAAATGCCTGTATTAAGAGTCCCCTTATTCACTCAACCCCAAACAGAACCTGAATGTTTGCCGCATTCATTAAAGATGTGCATAGAATATTTTAAGAATGTATATCCTGATAACCATATTAGGCAGCATACGCAAAGTGTAAACTACTCAGGGCTAAACAGCTTGTCCGATAATTCAATAATTTCTGTCTAAAATATTATATTCATATTAAGAAACAGAAACCGAAAACAAGAGTGGGGCATACCAAAATCGGTTGCGTTCCCAGAGAAAAATCCTTGGGAACAGACTTAATCTTTC
>DAHXMQ010000265.1 GCA_027371625.1 Candidatus Methanoperedentaceae archaeon
GCGTAAATCTGGCGGAGTTAGGGATTAATGAATCGTTTACCTCTAAGGAACAACAATAACCTTCAGCGAATCCCTTGCTTCCCCTGCTATCTTAAAACCCCTCTGGCTATCCTCCAATCCCACCCTGTCGGTTATCATATCCCTGACATTTATCATGCCGTCCTTGATCAACCGAAGTGCCTCCTCAAGATCGACAGGCGCTGCGCCGTAGCTTGACACCACGCTCAACTCATTCCTCCAGAAATCTTCAACAGGAATCGAAATATTCTTATTCGGGATGGCGAACAGCATAATCACCCCTTTCCTGTCGATGTATCTGAATGCAGCCTCAAACGCAGGCATAGCACCCGTACACATTATGATCCTATCAGCCTTTACATCAAGCTCTTCATTCGCATTATATACCTCATCCGCCCCGAACTCCTCTGCCTTTTTCAACCTGTACTCATTGATATCTGTTGCAATAACTCTTGCTTTTTTTAATTTAGCAACCTGTATATTCAAAAGACCCGAAACTCCTGAACCCATTACGAGAACAGTCTGACCCTGAGCTACCCCGATTATTCTTTGTGCCCTGACAACACATGCCAGAGGCTCGATCATCGTTCCTTCCTCGTATGAAACATTCTCAGGCAATACGTATGTTCCGTTCACAACATTTATCTCTGGAACCCTCACGAACTCGCTGAAGCCACCGGGGTCGTAGTTCCCTTTGTGCAGCGTCTCGCAGGCTGTATGGTTGCCGGCAAGGCAGTACCTGCATTCATTGCACGGGACATGGTGGCTTACGAAAACACGCTGCCCGATCTTGAATCTATCCGACCTCGAACTTACTATCTCGCCTGTCATCTCATGACCCAATACTCGCGGCGCTTTTTTTATCCGGTACCATTCCATCAGGTCTGTTCCGCAGATGCCCGAGGCTTTGACCTTTACAAGGATTTCACCGTCCTTTATTTCAGGTTTCGGTCTCTCCTCTATCCTGATATCGTTATTGTTATAATAGACAGCGGTTTTCATGGATGTAATATTTCAGCTAAAGGTCTGATTCTAACACTTTGCGAACTTTGCGCTCTCTGCGGTGAATAAAAGTACGCACCGCAAAGTACGCCAAGAACGCAAAGAGCTGGTTTATGCCAATATTTTCTCATGTTCGTATATCTCGCAAGCCTCTTCCGCCGTCTTGCCGTCATGAACAATCGCCCTCACCGCCTGAATCATACCGACCGGAGAATCGCTCTGGAAGATATTCCTGCCCATGTCAACGCCGACAGCGCCTTCTGAAACTGCATTATAGCTCATCTGCAGTGCCTCCATCTCAGGACGCTTTTTCCCAGCTGCAATGACGACGGGAATATTCCCGCATGCTTCAACGACTTTTGCGAAATTCTCCGTATAGTATGTTTTGACCATGTGCGCCCCGATTTCCACGCAGATTCTGGAAGCCAAGCCGAGATACCTGGCATCTCTCACAAGCTCTTTCCCGACAGCGGTAACTGCGAGAACAGGGATTCCGTATTTCTCTCCTTCATCTACAAGCTTGGAAAGATTGTCGATTGTTTCCTTCTCGTATTCCCCGCCCACATATACCGAACATGTGATTGCAGATGCGTTCATCCTGATCGCATCCTCTATATTGGTCGTTATGATTTCATTGGATAATTCCTTCAGAATGCTCTGACCGCCAGAGACACGAAGAATAATCGGTATATCCGTCGTTGGATCTATCCAGTTCCTTAATGCGCCCCTCGTTATCATCAATGCATCTGCATAAGGCAGGAGCGGCTCAACGGTTTTCCCAAGGTTCGACAAGCCTGTGGTCGGTCCCTGGAAATAACCGTGGTCAACAGCCAGCATAACGCATCTTCCTGTTCCGGGCTTGATTATTCTTGAGAACCTGTTCTTCATTCCCCAGTTCATTTTTATTTTCCTCCTAAGTTTTCAGGTCTGACTAGTAAGTAGCCTTTTTCTATCAGCCAGTGATGGAATTCGTATGTAGTGTGCAGGCAATTTTTCTGGCATATCTCGCGAAGTTCATTGTATTCATCCGAGTCCTGCGATTTCCTGTTCATTATCATCTGCATGGGACATTGAATATCGTTGC
>DAHXMQ010000291.1 GCA_027371625.1 Candidatus Methanoperedentaceae archaeon
ACTTCAGGCTCTTTTGCAACTGCCGGGGCAGCCTGTTCAGGTGATGCTTCTGTGCTTTCTTTAGCCTTCGGCGCATCCCTGTCAACAAGATGCTTATGAGCCAATTGTTTAAGCCGTTCTTCGCTCTGATAGATAAATGCAGTTCCCACCAGTTCCTGCTTTCCATAGATTGTGTTAAGATGCTCTATCACAATCAGCTCAGGTTTGGAATTAAGCAGAGCAGCCAGTTTGCCCTTCACCTCTATTCTTGATGGGGTTGCCTTTTCCTTTACTTTGAGTGAAATCTCTCTTCTGTTCAATATAGGGTTTGTCCTGTCATTGATAATCTGGATTTCCATTATTTTTACTCCTTACATTTCATTCTGTCAAGCAATGATTGTATTTCTTTCTTCTTGCTTTCGGTCACTCTGACAAGTACCGCCCCTTTGTCAGGCAATCCATATATAATTACTGATGAAAGAGGCGCTATGGCTATTGCTGGAAGGGCTGCCAGGTCCTCTTCGCCTTTTACAAATATCTGTGTAGGAATGTTCTCACCCATGGCGCGAGAGATTTCCTGCAGCAACTCTTCTGTTATTATTCCGGCTGGATTTTCAACTGTTATTTTTTTAAAAAGGACATGCCTTGTGCCGCGCATTATCTTATCCGAAGCGGGACCCCGTTTTGTCCTGTCGTCCACGAAGGAGATGTCAGGAATCAATCCTGCACTCAGAAGATTGAATGTCACAATATCCCCCACGGAAATGAGTTTAGTATAATTATTTAGACCTTTAATAATTTGTTTTGCGGTCTCGACGCCATCTCCTGGGTAAAGCTCACCGTGGAGTTTTCGAAGCTCTTCTCTTAACTCGTCAGGGAGGCAGTATCTTTTCAAATTACCGTACCTTCAATGCGTATGCCCCGGGTATCTTGACGCCGAGCCTTTTGGCAATCTGTGATTTTAACGGGTCGATTATTATCACATAACCGCTCCAGTCGGAAGTAAGAGCGGTTGAATTGCAGATGGGGCATACCTGTCCCTTGACAACAATATGACATTCCCTGCAAACATTCTCTGCCATTATATCACCAGTATCTCAACGAACGCAAAATTAGCAGTCTTTCAGATAATACTTTAAGTTCCATACGAAGTACTTTAAAAGACGCCAACGGCTATAAACCTTTGCAGAACTGGGAAAAAGAGGACGTAAACGGATATTTCTTGAGCTTACAAAAATCCATAAGGAAGCCTCAGTAAATTTGAGGCGGATTTGGCTAAAACATTGAATATATACGGTATATCCTATCTTATTCACCCGTCCATTTTTGAGCGATAGCTCAAATAACCATGGAGGTTATGGGGAAGAGTGGAGCGGAACGGAGAGATGAAGCGAAGAGAAGATGGAAGTTTGCCCTTTGCGCCTTGTTCTTCAATTATTCCTCTCGATAGAGAGGTGCTGGCTTGCGGGGGGGCGGGCTGGAGTCGTAGCGAAGGGTAGGCTCGGAGTGTAGTGGAAGGGTAATGAGATATTGCCGAATAAAGAGGAACGATTACTCGTCCCTCCTCTTCTAAGAACCGTACGTGAAAGTTTCCCTTCATACGGCTCAA